>DASSHL010000434.1:0-6344 GCA_035692845.1 Gemmatimonadales bacterium | reverse complement strand
CCGGGATGTCATCACCGCCCGATATAATCCATCCCATCCTCCACCCGTCGCACGAACGCCGCCAATAACCGGGCGGTGCGTTCCAGGTCTTCCAGTGCCACCATCTCGTTGGGCGAGTGCATATAACGGTTGGGTACCGAGACGAGCGCCGTCGCGATGCCGGCACCGGCGTTGAAGATGGACTCCGCGTCGGTCCGGGTGTCACGTCCAGCTGCTTCCAGCGAGTACGGCACGTTTTCCGCTTCCGCCGCCTCGACCAGCATCTCGAACACCGCTTCATTCACCGCGGCACCGCGCGAGAGCACCGGCCCGCCGCCGAGCTTGTATTCGCCGTGCTTCCGCTTGTCCATGCCGGGGCAGTCGGTCGCGTGGGTCACATCCACCACCACGGCCACGGTCGGGTTGAGCCGAGTGGCAAGCGGACGAGCGCCGCCGCCCGTGCCCGAAATCTCCTCGCGCGATGTGGCGACAGCGCTCACCGTAGCACTCGGCCGCTCTGCCGCCAGCAGCCGCAACGCCTCCAGCACCACGAACGAACCGATCCGGTTATCAATGCTTCGGCTCACCAGCCGTCCGTTGGGAAATTCCAGCACGCTCGACGCCAGCACGCCAGGGTCGCCGATCCGCACCCGCACCAGCGCTTCTTCCCGGTTGGCCGCGCCGATGTCAATCCAGAGATCTTCCACCCGCGAGACCCGCTCGCGGAGGTCCTTGTCCATCAGGTGAATGGCCTTCTTCCCGATCACCCCCACCACCCGCTCCTTCCGTCCCAGGATCAGCACCCGCTGGCCCACGAACACCTGGCTGTCCCAGCCGCCGATCGTATCAAAGCTCAGGAAGCCCTGTTCATCCACGTACGAGACCATGATCCCGATCTCGTCCATGTGTCCCGCAAGCACCACGTGCTGCTTGTCGCCACTCTGGAGCGTTGCCCAGGAGTTGCCGGTGGCATCCGCTCCCACCTCGGCGCCCAGCTTGCCCGCTTCATCTCGCCAGCGCCGAGCCGGTGCACGCTCGAAGGCGGACGGGCCCGGCAGGTCCAGCAGTTCCTTGAGAAACGCGAGCGACTCAGGACGCACGGGAGGCCATCACTTTCTTGACTCGGGCCCGCAGCTCCTGCATGAGCTCCTGGCCGGTTTCAGTGGATGTCGCCGCCCACTCAGTGTGACGAAACGTCCGGGGGGACGACGCTTCTCGGATCTCCCTGAGCCAAGGCTCGGCCCGGGCAAACAGCAGCAGCCCTTCCACATTGTTCTCGATCAGGTACCCGGGATGAATGATCCCGTGCTGAGCCATGCCGAAGACCATTTCCCAGTAAGTGGTGGTCTGCCGCCAAGCTGCATTGAGCGGATGGGTGCGCGGAATCGGCGCGCTCGCCTCCGCTGCGTTCTTCGGCCAGTAGTCCCGGTACATGGCGTCGCGCGCCTCGCGCATCCGCGCTTCACGCCGGAGTTCGTAGAGCCGAAGCACCAGCTCGGCGTCGTGATGATCGGGCAGGTCTTTAAGGAGGGTCATGGTGGTCAAGGTGGTCGAGGTGGTCGAGGTGGTCGAGAAAGTACCGTTACGCGGTGAAATGATCCTTGTAATACCAGATGCGATGAGATCTTGGGACATGGGCAATTACCGTGATCTCGAAGCCTGGCAAGTCAGTCGAGCGTTGGCCAATGCCACCTACCGGCTTACCGATGCCTTCCCCGCCACTGAGCGCTACGGCCTTGCGGCGCAAATGCGGCGCGCCGGTGTGTCGATCATGTCCAACATTGCCGAAGGGGCTGGCCGGGGCAGCGATTCGCAGTTCGCGCAGTTTGTGCGGATCGCCCGCGGCTCGCTTCGGGAACTTGAGAGCCAGCGCCTGCTGGCCGAGGATCTCGGGTTGGTGAAACAGCCAGCCTTGGCGGAGGTCGATGACCTGCTGACGCAGCAAGGCCGCCTGCTGCATGCCCTGCTGCGCTGGCTGACGCAGCCCAGGAAGCCCTGACCCGACCGCCTCGACCGTCTCGACCGTCTCGACCGTCTTGACCGTCTTGACCGTCTTGACCGTCTTGACGCCCCCCAAGTCCCGCCGCAAACTACGGTGGCCAGGCCAAGGCGTCCAGCGTCGCAACATGGGGGTGACGGCGCTCACGGTGAGCGTTTCGATATGGGGCTACCCTTCACTGGCAGGACAGTTCACTGAGGCGTCCGGGCGCCCGGGCGCCCGTTTCCAATCTGTTCCGCGGAGGAATCCAATGCTTTGGACCATCTTCGTCATTCTGCTCATCCTGTGGCTGATCGGCGTGGTCACGGCGAACACGTTTGGCGGCTTCATTCATATCCTTCTCGTCATTGCCATCGTGATCGTGCTGATCCGCGTCATTTCGGGACGCCGGCCACTCTGACCCCTGTCCGCCTCATGGAGGCCACATGAAGGTCGCCACACTGGTGGGAATCCTGCTGCTGATCCTCGGTATCATCGGGTTCGTCGCCGGCGGATTTTCCTTCACCAGGAACAAGACCGTGATCGATGCTGGTCCCCTGCAGGTCGAAGGCAAGACAAGGGAGCACGTGCCGCTGTCACCAATCCTCAGCGGGCTGGCAGTGGTCGGCGGTATCGTGCTGATTGTGGCAGGAGCCAAGGGAAGCAGGGGTTAGGGATTAGGGATTAGGGGTTAGGATTTGACGAAAGGGGTCGGAACTCATCTTGAGTCCCGACCCCCTTTCTCTAGCCCCTAACCCCTAACCCCTACCTGGCATCCTCCCCGCCATACTGCGCATCCTCGCTCGCGATATCCCCGGCGCTCGGCACGATCACGCCGTCGCCACCCAGGGTGCGGAACAGCTCCCACTGCTGCTGCCGCGCCACCCACGGCTTTGAGCCGTTGTACATCATCGAAATGAGGAGGACGCCCTCGGGCCGGCCAAGGTAGCCGGTCACGGTCGCCACGTTCTTGAGCGTCCCGGTCTTGGCCCGCACCACACCCTGATCGGGGAACCCCGCCTTGAGGCGCTTGAGCGTGCCCGTGCCATTGGCTGGCAGGAGCTGGGCAAAGTCACGCCCGCCCTGGGTCAGCGGGAACTTGGCCAGATACCTGATGAACGTGGACGGCGAGACCCGGTCCTCACCGGACAGTCCGCTTCCGTCCACCAGCGAGACTTCGGCGTCCGGACCCACCACACTTCGGATGTGATCCTCGAGTGCCTGCGGCGCCTGCGGTCCCCGGCCAGCGGCCCATTGCAGGATCAGCTCGGCGCCGATATTGAGGCTGCGGCGGTTCACTTCGCTGGCCACTGAATCGAGCGTGGGCGAGGTGACTTCGGCCAGCACCCGCTCTTCCTGCTTTGCCTTGGGCGACGGGAGTCCCTTTTCCTGCCAGTCGATGCCGGCCCGGTCGAGCGCCGCGGACCACACGGCGTGCAGGACGGCGACCGGCTTGTGCGCCGTCACGGCATAGGTGCGCGAGCCCGCTCGCGATCCGATTGTCCCGCTCAGCAGCCAGGAGCCGTCCGACTGGGCGGACAGGCGCAGGTGATTCCGGCGGCCCGCCACGGTCTTGGCACTGACACGCAGCAGTGAACCGACGCCGAGCGGCTCCGCGCTCATCAGGCGCACGCGCTGCCCTGACTTGGCGCCGGGACGGACGACGAAGGTCACGACATTTTCGTTGAGGGTGACGGGTCCTACCAGCGGTGCGAAGAGATGACCGCGATGACGCGCGGGCCAGACATCGGGCCAGATGGCGTTGGCGACGCCGGTGGCGCTCCGGACATCGAGCGGTCCGCTCAGCCGGCGGATTCCCATGCGGCGAAGCTGGGAGGCAAGGTCGAACAGCGAAGGCCCGGCCGCGCTCCCGCGCTCCAGGGTTACGTCGCCGTTCAGCTCGAGCGACCAGTCGCCGATCCAGTTGCCGGTCGTGGAATCAACGTAGCCCTCACCAACCACGCGGGTGGGGCGGCGGGCATCGCCACCCAGCACGCTCCGGGCAAAACCGGTCGTGAAGAGCTTGACGGTCGAAGCGGGGATCAGCTCATCGTCGGCGTCGTTGCTCCAGATGATGCGACCAGAGCGGTCGGCGATGGCGATGCCCCAGTGGCCGGGTGCAAGTCGTGAGGCGGATTCCCACCATGTCGCGATGTTCTGCCGGACATCCTGAAATGGTTCTGGCGCCAGCTGTGCTGGCAGCGCCCGGCCGACAAGACCAAGTGCCCCGGCCAGCATGAGACTGGTCCGGAGGCGGTAAGTCCTTGCCACGACAGCGGAAACCTTGCTAATCACGATATAAACGAGCCTCCCGGCTGCGGAGCGTGTCCGCCAGCGGTTCCATTCATTGGAGGGGGTGGTGGGGGAACCGACAAGACACCGAGTGCAAACACCGCACCACTCGAAAATGACGGAAACGGGGCGTAAACTCAACCGGTGCAATGACGTTCCAAGGGGGGACCTGCGGCGGCGCCGCGACAGGGTGGGCAGGATGCTAGGGCGAGCACGGCGAACAGGAGGGCAGGGCGAGCAGGGCGGGCAGGGCGAGCCGGAGCCCTCCCACGCCGTCACCCCAACTTTCGTCGGGGTGACGATCGGGTGAGCTTCGCGTCTCGCGTCTCGCGTCTCGCGTCCCACGTCCCACGCCCCACGTCCCACGCCCTACTTCAGCATCCCCTTCGCAATCGTCTGCAACTGCATATTGCTCGTGCCCTCGTAGATCGTCCCGATCTTGGCGTCTCGATAGTACTTCTCCGCCGGATATTCCTTGGAGTACCCATAACCGCCAAAGAGCTCCAGGCACTGCGAGGTGATCCGGTCGGCGGTCTGGGAGCTGAAGAGCTTGGCCATGGCCGCTTCCTGCGCGAACGGCTGGCCGGCGTCCTTGAGCCGAGCGGCGTTGTAAACCATGAGCCGGGCCGCTTCCAGGTCGGTGGCCATCTGCGCCAGCTGGAACTGTACGCCCTGGAATTCGGCGATTGCCTTGCCGAACTGCTTCCGCTCCTTCACGTACGCGGTCGCCGCATCGAGCGCCCCACGTGCCACGCCCAGCATCTGGGCACCGATGCCAATCCGGCCCTCATTCAGCGTCTCGATCGCGATCTTGTAGCCCTGGCCCACCGGCCCCATCACGTTCTCCACCGGCACCTGGCACTGCTCAAGGATGAGCTCCGTGGTGCTGGAGGCGCGGATGCCCAGCTTGTTCTCCTTCTTGCCCACGCTGAAGCCCGGGAAGTCGCGCTCCACCAGGAATGCGGTGATGCCCTTGTAACCCTTGGAGAAGTCGGTGTTGGCGAAGGCGATGAACAGCCCCGCCTCGGCGCCGTTGGTGATCCAGAACTTCCGTCCGGTGAGTTCCCAGTGGCCGTCCTTTTTTTCCGCCTTTGTTTCCAGCGCAAAGGCATCACTGCCGCTGTTGGGCTCGGAAAGGGCAAACGCACCAAGGACATCTGAGGTGAGGCGAGGAAAGAGACGAGCCTTCTGTTCGTCACTGGCCCAGCGGAGGATGGCGTTGTTGACGAGGGTGTTGTGGACGTCGACGTAGATGGCGGCTGACGCATCCACCCGTGCCAGCTCCTCGATGGCCAGCATCGCCAGGAAGATCGTCCCGTCGGTGCCGCCCCACTTCTCGGGGACCTCGATCCCCATGAGACCCAGCTCGAAGAACTTGGGGATGATCTCCTTCCGGAACTGCCCGGCGGCATCCATCTCCTCGACGTGCGGCCGCACTTCCGATTCGGCGAACTCGCGCACCGCATCGCGGAACATGAGCTCTTCCTCGGATAACACTGTTAGCGGCTGGGTGGCGGTCGCGGCGTCCTGCATGGTGGCTCCAGAAGGGCATGAGGCGTGGGGCGTGAGATCTGAGGCTGAAAGCTAAAAGCTAAAGGCTGAAAGCTGAAAGCGGCGACTTCCGCTGAGCCCTAACCCCTGGCCCCTAATCCCTGACCCCCAGAACCTCCAACGCCACCGGCACCTTCCCCAGCGGCGCCGAGACCTGCACACCGGCGACCCGTTGCCGCACGGCCACCAGCATTTCCTTCGCGATGGCCACTCCCTCAGCCAGCGCGGCTTCCTTGCCATGCTCGCTGGCGTGCCGCATCCGGCTGAGCACCGTCTCCGGCACTGTGACCCCCGGGACTTCGTTGGCCAGGAACTCGGCATTCCGCAGCGAGACCAGTGGCCAGATGCCGGCGATGATGGGCACGCCGAGTGGTGCCACGCGCGCGAGGAACCGGTCCAGTTGTTCCAGGTCAAACACCGGTTGGGTGACCGCGTACTCGGCTCCCGCATCCACCTTCCAGCCGAATCGGCTCATTTCCCGCTCGGCATCAGGGGCCGCGGGGTTGACGCCCACGCCGATGACGAACTTCGTGGCGCTGCCCAG
>DASSHL010000433.1:0-3424 GCA_035692845.1 Gemmatimonadales bacterium | reverse complement strand
CCGGTCCGGTCCTGCAGGTTGATCTCGAGGCCGGCGGTAAAGCCGAGCCCCGATATCTCCGGGAGGTTGAACCCGAACGCCATGGCGTCCTTCAGCCCGAACATGCGGCCGTTCACCCGCTGCAGGATGGCCTCGATCTGGTCTTTCTTGTCCTTCCGCTCGCCCCACGGCTTGAGCGAGGCGAAGATGGTGGCGCCGTTGGTCTGGTTCGAGCCGGCCAGGATGTCGAGTCCCACGAGGGACACGACGCTGCGGGTGGCGGGCTCCGACATCAGGATCTGCTCCACCTGCTTCACCACCTCGGTGGTGCGCTGGAGCGAGGCCGCGTCGGGCAGGTGGACGCTCACCAGGAAGACGCCCTTGTCCTCGCTCGGGATGAATGAGCCGGGCACCCGCTTGAACAGCACGACGATCAGCACCAGCATCACGGCGAAGATCGCGAACCAGGCCCTGGGCCGGCCGATGATCCGGCGTGCCGCCCAGATGTACTTGTTGGTGGCGAGCGCAAAGTGCTCGTTGAACCAGCGCGCGAGCTTGTTGTCGGTCTCCTCGGGCGCGTGCTGCAGCAGCAGCGAGCAGAGCGCTGGCGTGAGCGTAAGCGCGACAATGCCGGACAGCAGCACCGCGATCACGATGGTCGCGGCGAACTGCTGGAAGAGGCTGCCGGTGATGCCGCCCATGAATGCCACCGGCACGAACACCGAGCAGAGCACCAGCACGATGGCGATCAATGCACCGGCGATCTGGTGCATGGCGCGATTGGTGGCCTCGCGGGGCGGCAAGTGCTCCTGGGCCATGATGCGTTCGACGTTCTCGATCACCACGATGGCGTCGTCCACCACGATGCCGATGGCGAGCACCATGCCGAACAGCGTCAGGGTGTTGACCGAGAAGCCCAGGAACTGGAGCCCCAGGAAGGTGCCGATGATGCTCACCGGCACCGCCAGGACGGGAATCAATGTCGCGCGCCAGCTCTGCAGGAAGACGAACACCACCAGCGTCACCAGCAGCATCGCCTCGCCCAGGGTCTTGGCCACCTCGATGATGGATTCGGTGATGAATGGCGTCGTGTCGAACGGCGCCGCCCATGACACGCCGGGCGGGAAAGCCTGGGCCAGCTCGTTCATTCGCTGGTCCACGGCCTTCTTGACCGCGAGGTCGTTGGCACCGGGCCGGCTGTAGACGGCGAACACCGCCGTCTCCTTCCCGTTGATCCGGGTAGCGAGATCGTAACCCTGGCCGCCGAGCGTGATCGTGGCAATGTCGCCCAGGTGCACGATCGAGCCGTCCGGCCGGGCCCGGACCACGATAGCGCCGAATTCCTCCGGGGTGGTGAGGCGCCCGCGGGTGGTGACGTTGAGCGTGAGCTCGGTTCCAGCCGGTGCCGGCTCCCGGCCCAGCCGCCCAGCCGGCCTGGTGGCGTTGGCCTGCTGCACCGCCGCCGAGACGTCGTCCACCGTGATCCCGAGCTGGGCCATCTTGTCGGGGTCGAGACTGATCAGCATCGAGAACTCGAGCGAACTGAAGAAGTTCGCGTTGCCGACCCCGGGCAGCCGCTTCAGCTCGTTCTCGACATAGAGCTTGCCGTAATTGGCGAGATAGGCTGCGTCGTAGCGCGGATCGTCCGACTGCAGCGCGCCGAAGAACAGCGCGTTGGGGTTGGACTTGGTGATGGTGACGCCGTTCTGCCGCACCGAGGCCGGCAGCTGTGGCAGCGCCAGGTTGATGGCATTCTGCACGTCGACGGCGGCCAGGTCCTGGTTCCGCGAGATGTCGAACGTGAGCTGCAGGCTCATCACGCCATTGCTGGAGTTGGAGGAGCGATAGTAGAGCAGTCCCTCCAGCCCGTTCAGCTGCTGCTCGATTGGCGCCGCAACCGAAGTCGCCACGTCCTGGGCGGTGGCGCCAGGGTAGACCGCAGTGACCTGCACGCCCGGCGGCGTGATGTTGGGATAGCGGTTCACCGGCAGGCTGCGCAGCGCAAACAGCCCCAGCAGGGTGATGGCAATGGAAATGACGATGGCCAGCACCGGCCGGCGGACGAAGAGATACTCGCGCCGCCGTGCGGTGCCATTGTCAGGCTGGGTCATCGGGCGCTGTCCGCCAGGGCGACGGGCTTCACCACAGCGCCGGGGCGGATCTTCAGGATGCCGTCCACCACCACGCGGTCACCTGCCACGAGTCCGCTGTCAATCACCCACTTGTCGCCCACCCAGCCGGCGCCGACGACCGAACGCACGGAGACCGAGTCGCCCTTGCCGACGACATACACGCTCTGGCGGCCGAGCTGCTGCATCACGGCGCGCTGTGGCACCACGATGGCGCTGTCGCGCACGAGGCCCAGGATGCGGACTCGCACGAACTGGCCGGGAAGCAGGAGATGGCTGGGATTGTCGAACTTCGCCCGATACTCCTGCGTGCCGGTGGCGAGATCCACCACCGGATCGACGTAGTCAATCTTCCCCTGGTCCGGGAAGGTGCTCCCGTCGGCGAAGACTGCCTCGACCCGCGCGGAGCCGCCCGGCTGGAGCGCCTTCCTTGTATCGGGATCCCGTCGCCAGGCGAGCTGCTGCTCGCTGGAGGGACTGAAGCTCACGTAGACGGGGTCGAGCACATCGAGCGTGGTGAGCACGTCACCGGGCCCGGTGACACGAGTGCCCACGTCAAGCAGGGCGCGTCCCACGCGGCCCGAGATTTCCGCACGCACCGTGCTCTCGGACAGGTTCTTTCGCGCCGCATCTGCGCCGGCCTTGGCGGCGTCCACCGCCGCCTTGGCCTGCTTCACCGCCGACTCGGCGTTGTCCACGTCCTGTTGCGAGACGGCGTTGTCGGCCAGGAGCGGGCGAAGCCGGCTGGCGTTGCTCTCAGCATTGGCCAGGCGCGCCTCGGCGTCTGCCGCCTGCGCCTGGGCGCTGCGGTAGTCGGCGTCGTAGGTGGTCGGGTCAATGCGAAACAGCACCTCGCCCGCCTTGACCTGCGATCCCTCGCGGAAGGGCCGAGCGACGATGACGCCGGAGACCTGGGAGCGGACCTGGACCGTGCGATAGCCCTGGACCGCGCCGGTAAGCTCGACCGGGTCGGCGACAGGCGCCGGTTCCACGGTGACGACGCTGACCTCGGTCGGCGGCATCGCGGGAGGGGGGCCGCTCTTTCCACAGGCTGTCAGGGCGAGCAGGGCGAGCAGGGCGGACGGGACGGACGGGGCGGACAGATCGAAACGCATGGAAGTCCACATTGAAATGACCAAGTTCCAGAAACGCACAGGGGGACAAATATGGACGGGTCAGGGCTGAGATGCACGGGGGGTGGGATGGGAGGAGGGATGGGCAGGTGGTCGACGGTCAACGGTCAACGGTCGACAACAGCGGTGTCGCTCTGAGTCCGCGGAGCGAAGCCTGAGCTTCGGTCCCTTCGCTTCGCTCAG
>DASSHL010000432.1:0-2887 GCA_035692845.1 Gemmatimonadales bacterium | reverse complement strand
CTGGTGGGTGCACTCTCGCACTGGCGCCACGGCAATGTCCGCTGGCGGACGGCACTGGTTTTTGGCGTCGTGGCCATGATTGGTGCCTTTGGATCGGCGCACCTCATTGCCCCGCGTCTCACCGGTGAGACCCAGCTGCTGCTCCTCGGCACCGTAATGCTGATTGCCGCCATCTCGATGTTCCGGAACGCGGGTGGGCGGAAGGCGCCGGACGCGGAAGCGCCGCCATCGCTCTCGCTGCCGCTGCTCATGCTCACCGCGCTGTGCGTCGGGATGCTGACCGGCATACTGGGCGTCGGCGGCGGCTTCCTGATCGTGCCGGCGCTGGCACTGCTTGCGCGCGTGCCCATCAAGGAAGCGGTCGGCACGTCGCTGGTCATTATTTCGATGAACACCGGTTCTGCCTACCTTGGCTACGTGGGCAAGGTGGATGTCCCGTGGAATGTGGTGCTGGTATTCACCGCGATCGCGATCCTCGGCATTTTCGCGGGCACGCGGCTCGTTCATGCCGCAACCCCGGCCCAGCTCAAGCGTGCCTTCGCCATCTTCCTGCTCGCCGTGGGCGGGTTCGTGTTCTACCAGAATCGTGCGGTCTTCCATCGCACCCCTTCACCCAGCGCCGTGGAACGGGCGCACTGATGACACCGGAGTCTTCATGCTGCTGAAGCGGTTCTACGATGATCGCCTGGCGCAGGCCAGCTTCCTGGTCGGATGCCAGGCCACCGGCGAGGCCTTGGTACTCGATGCCAACCGGGATGCGGACCAGTACATCGCCGCGGCCAGGGCGGAGGGCCTCCGCATTACTCATGTGACGGAGACGCACATCCACGCCGACTTCCTGAGCGGCAGCCGGGAACTCGCCTCGCGTACTGGTGCGACGCTGCTGCTTTCCGGTGAGGGTGGGACAGACTGGCAGTACGGCTTTGCGAAGGACGCCGCCGCCACGATCCTGCATGATGGCGACTCCTTCATGGTGGGCAACCTCAGGTTCGGCATCATGCACACGCCCGGCCATACGCCCGAGCACCTCACTTTCATTGTCACCGACACGCCGGCCACCCTCCGGCCCATGGGCGCGTTCACCGGCGACTTCATCTTCGTGGGCGACGTGGGCCGCCCCGACCTGCTCGAGCGCGCCGCGCATGTCGAAGGCACGATGGAAGCGAGCGCCCGCCAGCTCTTCACCTCCCTGCGCCGCTTCGCGCAGCAGCCCGATTATCTCCAGCTCTGGCCCGGCCACGGTGCGGGTTCGGCCTGCGGCAAGGCACTCGGCGCAGTGCCCCAGACCACGCTGGGCTATGAGCGCATTGCCAACTGGGCTTTCGGCATCACTGATGAGGACGAGTTTGTGCGTGCGGTGCTAGCGGGACAGCCGGAGCCGCCGGCGTATTTCGCCCACATGAAGCGCATCAACCGGGACGGCCCTGTCGTCCTCGGCGGATGGCCCGAGCCGCCCACGCTTGACCTCGCGTCATTGCCACAGGTGCTCGCGTCCCGCATCCCCGTAGTGGACCTTCGGCCCGCCAGGGAGTTTGCTGAGGGGCACATCCCGGGCACGCTCAACATTCCGCTCAACAAGTCGTTTACCACCTGGGCCGGCTCACTGCTGCCGTACGATCGCGAGATCGCACTCATCGTTCCCGACGGTGCGGGCCGTGCGGCCGATGCGATCCGTGCCCTCGCGATGATCGGCCTCGACCGGGTGAAGGGTCTGTTTCCGGCGTCGGCCGTTTCGGCGTGGGGAGCCCGGGCAGAGCTGCAGGAGGTGCCGCAGGCGGATGCCGCCACGGTCGCGGCCCGGAACGGAGAAGTCACCATCGTGGATGTGCGCGGCCAGGCCGAGTGGGATGCGGGGCACATTCCCGGCGCCGTGCACCTGTCGCTGGGCACGCTTCCGAGCCGGCTCGACGAATTGCCGCGCAACACGCCACTGGTGCTGCAGTGCCAGTCGGGCGGCCGATCGAGCATTGCCTCGGCGCTGCTCCAGGCGAACGGCTTCGACAATGTCACGAACATGCGTGGCGGCATTCGCGGCTGGCGCGAGGCGGGATTGCCGGTGGATCAGGAAGCGGAGGCCATCAAGACGTGAGTGCCATGCCTGACGCCGTCCTCAGCCGGGTGGCGGAGCGATTCCGGCTCCTGGGCGAGCCGGCACGGCTCCGCATCCTCAATGTCCTGAGGGAGAATCGGGAGCTGACGGTGACCCAGCTCGTCGAGCTCACGGCACTGGGACAGGCCAATCTCTCCAAACACCTGCAGCTGCTGCATGCGGCGGCCTTCGTCTCGCGCCGGCGCGAGGGGCTTTATGTGTGGTATGCCATCGCAGACCAGGAAACGATCGAGCTCTGCGACCTGATGTGCGCTCGACTCGAGCGTGAAGCCGGACTGCCGCAGCAAGCTTCACCCGCATGACGGCGTCGCCGACGGAGCGACGTGCGCGCATCGTCGAATCGGCGGGGACGCTGCTCGCTTCGCACGGGCTGCACGGCTGGAGCGTGGAACAGGTGGCCGTGAGCGCGGGCTGTGCCAAGGGGCTTGTGCATTACCACTTCGGGACCCGCGCCGCCCTGCTGGAAGCCGTCGTTGATGCGATGGGACGCGGCCGCATGGCACGCCGCATCGCGGCGCTGTCCCTGGGCGGCACCGCAGCACTCGACGCACTCTGGGCGGTGTTGCGCGAGGACGTGAGCGCGGGCCTGAGCCGGGCCTGGCTCGAGGCGGGCCTCGATGGCAGCGCCGGCATCCGCCGCGCCCTGGCACCGTCTGATGGCGAACTGCACGAGTTCGCGGCCGCCAGCAGCGCCGCGATGGAGCTGCCGCCGCTCGCGCCGAACCATGCCATCACGCTGTTGCTGCTGCTGGATGCGCTCGAAGGAGCCCTGGCACG
>DASSHL010000431.1:0-4286 GCA_035692845.1 Gemmatimonadales bacterium | reverse complement strand
CCGGCTCGACGCGACGGCCCGGCTGCTGGACCACGTCGCCGGTGCGTACGATCTTCGTGTGCTCACCATCCGGACCAATCTTCGAGGGCATCCGGTGTTCCGCCGCGCCCACTGGGGCAACCATACCCACGGCGCTGCGCTTGGCGCCGTCGCCCAGCTGCTGGCACCGCACCTGACGCACGTGCTGATCGCAAGCAGTGATGTCCCGCCGCCGCACGGTTCGACGGTGGAGCTCGATCGCTGCTGGTCTTCCGCGGCGGTGGGCGTCACCACCGCCGGCCCTGGCGTGGCGCGTCTCGACAAGGTCGCCGCCATCGCGAACAACCCGCTGGTGCACGAGCAGCTGCGCGTCTGCTGGGAGAATCGTTCCTCGGCGCTCAATTGCGGCGAGTGCGAGAAGTGCGTGCGCACCCAGGTGCAGTTCGCAGCGGCGGGCGCGCTCGACCGGCTCGCCTGCTTTGGCGCCATCGACCTGCCGGCGCGCATCAGGGCACTCTGGTCCATCCCGCACCATCTCCAGGGGCAGTGGGCCGACGCCCAGCACGTCCTGGGCCGAACTCCCGTCCGTGCCGCCGTGCGTGGGCTGCGTTATCGCACGAGGCGGCACCGCGTGGGCGAGATGGTCATGGGGACGCTGAAGCGGATACGGGGCAGGTAGGACGGTACGTTACGTGCCGCCGGTGGGTGCGAGCCGGACAACCGCGCGGCGCGCTTCCTCGACCACCGGCTGCAGCTCGGGGTCGGCGTTCCGCCAAGCGTAGGCCACATACCGGTAGGCCTCCAGCGCCTCGGCGGAGCGTCCCCGGCGCTCCAGGATCCGGGCGAGCTGCATGCGTGCTGGCGCGCCATCCCGCTGGTTCCAGAGTGCCCGGAAGGCCTGCTCGGCCTCGTCGAGCTTGCCGAGCTCAAGCGCCAGCTGTCCCACGAACCAGACGCACTCCACGCCGTAATTGTTCGATCGGTACAGGCAGTCCTCGAACGTGCGAAGCGCCGCCGCCTTCCGTCCGCGCCGCAGCAAGCCGTAGCCTTCATTCGCATTGGCCATACCGAGCCAGTCGCGGGCACGCAGCGTGTCACCTGCTGCCAACGCACGCGCTGCCATGGTGCGCTCGTGCGCGACCAGTGCCGCCTGCGTCTTCCAATCGCCGAAGCGGGCGGCATAGTCGACAGCGCATCGCAGCATCGAACCGCGTAGCTGCGAGGTGTCCGCCTGGCCCACCGCGCGCCCCTGCTCGAGTGCGCGCACGGGTACGGGCAGTCCGCGCGCTTCGTAGTAGATCGGACCACAGGTGCGGAGGAGCGTCGGCGTGGATGGATCGCCGAGGATGGTCAGCCCTTCACGCAGCCGGCCATCCTGCAGGCCAAGATTGAACAGGCGTGAGCGGATGAACGCGGTGCGCGGGCCCCCATCCATCCGGGCGTCGATGGCGGGAACCAGAGCCCGACGCAGATCGGCGAATCGCGGGTGCTGCAGATCCTCGTAGACCTCAAGAGCAGTCTCGCCATCAAGCGTGTGGAGGCTGTCCCACGCTGCAGCATGCCCGGCGCTGTCGCTGAAGGCCAGCGCAAACGCGATACTGGCGGCCCGCGTCTGCCGCTCGTCGGGTGCCAGGCGGGAATACACTTTCACCTCCTCGGCGATGTTGCCGCTGTCGGCCTTCCACAGGAAGGCGAGATGCAGCAGATGCACCCGGTAAGGCGCCATCGTCGGTTGCAGCTCAGCCGCCTTGCGGAAGGCGGAGTCGGCCTGCTCCGGCCTCCCCATGGCTGCCGCGTCGTGAAAGTACACCTCACCCAGTTCATACCATGCGTCGGCGGCGTCGGGATATCGGCGGATGGCTTCCCTGATGATCGAAAGCGCTCCCGGGTCCTCGGAGAACCGTGCCCAGCGGATCTGCACCCTGGCACGCTCACGCTCTGGTAGTCGGGCCGCCAGTTGATGTGCCCGCCTGGTGTTTCGCTGGTAGGAGTCGAAATCATACCACGAGTATGAATCGGACAGCCTGAGATAGGCGAGCGCAAACAGCGAGTCCGCGCGTACTGCACGCTCCCACGCCTCACTGGCCGCCCGGAATTCTGACCTGCGGTATTGCTCATCTCCATCCAGGTAAGCCTTGAGCGCGCTCAGCGACGATGTCGTCATCGCGGCCAGGTTCACGGTGGGAATCTGGCTGGGATCCTTCTCCAGGATGAGCCCCAGCGTCTGCATTCCGAGCTGGTCAACCAGCGCCAGCACCGAGTCGGACGGCCCGTCCACTTGCACCGGCCCGACCGGCCTGCCGCTCTCGGTGTCGTACAGGTCCGCCGCGAGCCGGATCTGTGGCCCTGCTCCAATGACCGATCCCACCAGGGCAAAGCGTGCCTTGGTCTGCCGGGCCACGGAAAGCGCACGCGCGAGATCGGCCGAGGACTGGTCGCCCAGCTGCTGGTGCCAGGTGGCGAGCAGCGTCCGGCTGTCCACCGCACGAAGTCCCGCAGCTCCGTCGAGCCCCATCGAGAGGAGGTCGACCATGCCTTCACGCCAGACATCGAGACCGGCGCCACGCACCGTGAAGGGCAGCACCGCGATGGTGGGCTGCGCAGGGTCCGTGGCCTCGCGCATTGTGGCTCCGGCCCGGTGACCAGGGCGCATGAGCCACAGTAGCGCGATCATGCCCAGGAGGGCACCGATCGCTCCGAGCGGGCGCGCGTGCCGTCGGGCCCACTCGATCCCGCGTTCCGCAGCGTTGGCGGGCGTGCGACGTGTGAGCTCGTCCAGGAGTGCGCCGGCGTTCCGGAAGCGATCGGCCGGTGCTTTCTGCAGCAGCCGCTGGATGATGTGCCGAATGGATGGTGATGCGTTCCGGAGGGGCCCGTACTGCAGGTCAGGCTCATTGTTCAAGATGGCCTGGATGACGGTGCGATCGTTTCCGCCCCGGAACGGCCGGGCGCCCGCGAGCATCTCGTAGAACACCACGCCGAGGCTCCACAGGTCGGTGGCCGGACCAACCGTGTCACCGCGCGTCTGTTCCGGCGACATGTAGGCAATGGTTCCCGGGGTCGCGCCTGGTCCGGTGAGACTCACGTCGGAGACCTTGGCAACGCCGAAGTCCAGCAGCCGCACGGTGCCATCGGTGGTGAGCATGATGTTGCCAGGCTTCACGTCCCGATGCACGATGTCGCGGGCATGCGCCGCCCCCAGGCCGCGGGCAAGCTGGATGGCGATCTCCAGTGCTTCCGCCGGCGGGAGCGGGCCGCGTCGCAGCCGCTCCTTGAGGGTCTCGCCGTCGTAGCAGGCCATGGCAATGAACGGCCTGCCATCGGTGGTCTCGCCGATCTCGTGGATGCTGCAGACGTTGGGGTGTTCCAGTGCGGCAGCGGCGCGCGCTTCCACCAGGAATCGCTCGCGCGAATCCTCGTGGGCACTCAGGTACGGCGGGAGAAACTTGAGCGCCACGGTGCGGCCGAGGCGGGTGTCATCGGCACGGTAGACTGTGCCCATCCCGCCCGTACCCAGGATGCCGGTGAGCCGGTAGTGGTGAATCTGTTCCCCGACCGAGGGCGACACCACGGTGGACGCCAGGCCGGTGAAGAACGTCTCGGCGGCCTCCCGATGCTCGAGCAGCGAACGCAGCTCCTGCAGCAGGGGGGCGTCGTCGCCACAGGCCTCCTCCAGGAACGACATGCGGTCGGGCGGTGCCAGTTGCAGGGCGCGTTCGTAGAGCTCCTCGAGCCCGCCGGCACTCCCGTCCGATCGCTCGTCCGTCTCAGCCTCGCTCACTCCACCTCCTGCGCGGCCCGGGTCTTGAGGTCGCGATAGAGCCACGCCTGCGCCATGCTCCAGCCGCGCTTCACCGTGGCGGGTGAGACATTGAGCGCCTCGGCGGTGTCGTCCACTGACATGCCGCCGAAGAAACGGCATTCGACAATCCGCATCTGTCGGTGATTGACTTCGTCCAGGCGGTGCAGTGCGTCGTCGAGTGCCACCAGGATGTCATCGCGAAAGTCGGCGGACGAGCGAGCCTCGATTAGTGCCGCCTCGATCTCGTGCAGGGGCACATGCGGCGAGCGGCCGCCGCGCTTGGCGGCGTGCTTCCGCTTGGAGTAATCGATCAGGATCTGCCGCATGGCGGCGGCGGCGACGCTCAGAAAATGGGCCCGGTTCTGCCAGTTGGGAGCTGACTGGCCGGCGAGGCGGAACCAGGCTTCGTGCACCAGCGCGGTCGTGTTGAGGGTCTCGTCGCCGTCCCACCGGTTCCGCTGCTTGCCGGCAAGCCGGTGCAGCTCGTCGTACACCTGTGGCAACA
>DASSHL010000430.1:0-4910 GCA_035692845.1 Gemmatimonadales bacterium | reverse complement strand
GGTGTCGATGCCCTGGACCATTGAATAATTGTCGAAGATGTTGCCGGTCGAGGCGCAGGCGCCCATCGAGATGCACCACTTGGGCTGGGGCATCTGGTCCCAGATCCGGCGAATGACCGGCGCCAGCTTGAAGGGCAGCCGGCCGGCGCAGATGAGCACATCGGCCTGACGGGGCGAGAAGCTCTGGCGCTCCATGCCGAAACGCGCGATGTCGAAGCGGCTGGCGGCGGTCGCCATGTATTCGATGGCGCAGCAGGCAGTGCCGAAGGGCATGGGCCAGAGTGAATTGGCCCGGGCCCAGTTGGTGAGGAAATCCAGCCGCGTGGTCACCCAGTTGGGCGACGCGATGGACATGGTGGTGCCGGCGTCCACCCGGCCGGGATTGCTCAATCCCACTCGAGTGCCCCCCGTTTCCAGATATAGATGTAGCCCACCGCGAGGATGACCACGAAGACCAGCATCTCGACGATGAGCAGCCCGGCGATGTCGCGGAGCTGCTGGAATGCCACAGCCCACGGAATCATGAACACTGTCTCGATGTCGAAGATGATGAACATCATCGCGACGAGATAGAACTTGATCGAGAACCGTTCGCGGGCGTCGCCCAGCACCGGCATGCCCGACTCATAGGGCGCCGACTTGACCGGAGTCGGCCGGTACCACGACAACAGGTGTGACAAGCCAAGCATGAGAATCGCGTTGGCGATCACGAAGGCGAACAGCAGCAGGATGGGGATATAGGGCTGAAGCATGGGCCCGTTCGTGAGAATTTTCACAAGAAGCCTCCCGAATCTATACCAGCCCCGGAGCCGATTCAACCCAAGCCCCAACGTCACATGCCGTTACCCGACTGGCTATATTCCCCGCCTCATCGACCGCCCAGACCCGAGCTGAGGACCCCGATGTCCATCAAATCCGACCGCTGGATCCGCCGAATGGCGCTGGAGCACCGCATGATCGAGCCGTTCGAGGAGCAGCAGGTGCGGGACGTGGACGCCCGGGGCCGCCGGGCCATCTCGTATGGCGTATCCTCCTATGGCTACGACATGCGGGTGGCCCCCGAATTCAAGATCTTCACCAACGTGCTCTCGGCGGTGGTGGATCCCAAGCAATTCGACGCCCGCAGCTTCGTGGAGTTCGAGGGTGAAATCTGCATCGTGCCGCCCAACAGCTTTGCCCTGGCACGGTCGGTGGAGTATTTCCGAATTCCGAGAAATGTGCTCACCATTTGCGTAGGCAAGTCCACGTACGCCCGATGCGGCATCATTACCAATGTGACGCCGTTCGAACCGGAGTGGGAAGGCCACGTTACCCTCGAGATCAGCAACACGACGCCGCTGCCGGCACGGATCTACGCCAACGAGGGCATCTGCCAGGTGCTGTTTTTCGAGGCGGACGACGACGACATCTGCGAGACCAGCTACCGGGACAAGAAGGGCAAGTACCAGGGACAGCAGGGGGTCACCCTGCCCCGCCTCTGAGCTGAGCTGGCCGCGCTCCCGGCGCGCGGCCTTTCCAGGAAGGACGTATGCGCACTATCGCTCTCACCGGCGTTGCCGTTCTGTTCGCCACTACGGCTGGCGCGCAGCAGCCCACGCGTGCCGCGGCGCCCACCACCATTCACGCAGCCGTGCTCGACACCGGGGAATTTGCCCATCTGAGCCTGCGGCCCGGCGACCTCATCCGCACCGCTGACGGCCGGCCGGGACCGAATTACTGGCAGCAGAAGGTCTCCTATAGCATCACCGCCACGCTCGACACCGCGGCCAAGCGACTTTCCGGCCACGAACGCATCACCTACCGGAACAATTCCCCGCTCCCGCTGCGCCACATCTACATGCAACTCGACCAGAACCTGTTCAAGCATGGATCGACCGGGTCATTGCTGTTTCCGGCAGGCTCACGCTTTGGCGGGCGGAATTTTGACGGCGGCTTTGTGATCACCAACATGACCCAGAGCGCCCCGGCACCGGCCAAGGGCAAGGCGCCGGCCGGCAAGCCGCTGAGCGGGCGGGTGGATGACACCATGATGTACATCGAGCTGGCCTCCGAGCTGGCACCGGGAGCCACGACGATCATCTCGCTCGATTTTGCCTTCAACATCCCGGAGCACGGCGCAGACCGGATGGGGCGCGACGGGAGCCTGTACGAGCTGGCGCAATGGTATCCCCGGCTCGCGGTCTATGACGACGTGCGGGGCTGGAACACCGATCAGTATCAGGGCCAGGGTGAGTTCTATCTCGAGTACGGCGACTTTGACTACGCGGTGACGCTGCCGGCCGGATACATCATGGCAGGCACCGGCCTCGTCACCAATCCCACCGAGGTACTCACCGCGCGAACGCGGGCCAGGATGGCAACCGCACGCACCAGCGACACCACCGTGCATATCGTGACCGAAGCCGAACTCGCCGATGGCTCGGCCCGGCCCAGGGCAACGGGCACGCTGACCTGGCGTTTCTCCGCGAGGAACGTGCGTGATGTGGCCTGGGCCGCCTCGCCCGAGTTCCTGTGGGACGGCCAGGGCTATGACGGACACTATGCGTTCGCATACTACCGGCCCGGTGCCCAGGACCTGTGGCACGAAGCAGCGAAGATGGCGGCGTTCTCCATCGAGGAGTACAGCAAGCGCTGGCTGCCGTATCCCTACCCGCAAATCTCAGCCGTTGAGGGCCCGATCTCCGGCATGGAATACCCGATGGTGGCCATGGAGGCGCACAGTGACTCGAGGGCGGACCTCTACAACGTCGTAACCCACGAGATCGGCCACATGTGGTATCCCATGGTTGTGGGCTCCAACGAGCGGCTCTATGCCTGGATGGACGAAGGCTTTAACACCTTCATCAACACATTCTCGGAAGAGGACTACTTCAAGCGGGACGATTCACGCGTCCGCGCCGGCGAGGAGCAGTTCGTCCTTCAGCTCGACCAGCAGGCGACCGCGCAGCCGATCATGACGGCGGCCAACCGCTACCGGAACAACGACAACCTGGGCGAACTTGCCTACGTCAAGCCTTCCATTGCCCTACTCGCACTCCGGAACCATGTCCTTGGGCCCGCAGTGTTTGACAAGGCGTTTTCCGAGTACACCCATCGCTGGGCATTCAAGCACCCGACCCCGGCCGACTTCTTCCGCACCATGGAAGACATGTCGGGCCGCGATCTCAGCTGGTTCTGGAAGGGCTGGTTCTATTCCGCGGCGGGGCTCGACCAGGCGATTGCCGGCGTGCAGCAGCACACTGATTCGACCGGCGAGAACGACGTTTCCATCACGCTCAACAACCTCGGGCCGCAAGTGATGCCGGTAGAGCTCACGCTCACGCTCGCCGACAGCAGCACCCAGCAGGTGAAGCTGCCGGTGGAGATCTGGTACTTCGGCGACACCTTCACCACCCAGGTGACAACGCCGAAGCCGGTGGTCAAGGCGCAGCTCTGGGGCACGGACTGGTTCCATGACATGAACCAGCGGAATGATGGGTGGACGCAGTAGTCGGGAAGACGGGAGGGCGGGAAGACGGGAAGATCTCATTCCTCAGGATCTTCCCGCCTTCCCGTCTTCCCGTCTTCCCGTCTATCTCACTGCCTCCGTCACATCGAAGATCATCATCGCCGGCCTTTCCGGTGATGGATCGCGGGCCGCGAAGACGTAGTCCCGACCGTTGATGGATGCGATGGTCCCGGTGTGCAGTCCGCCCGACGGCGACGCCACGAGGTAGCTCGTGAGCAAGACCGGCGCGAGCGGGTTGGCGAGGGAATAGAGATAGAGACCAGCACCGGAGCCATATTCCCCGGTCACCGCCATCCAGGTGCCGTCATCGCTCACCTGGACGTCGCTGACGGTGCCGATATCCGGAATGGCGACTGCTGTGGCTGCGACGGGGTTGCCGGACGCCAGATTCCAGACCTTCACGTCATTGCCCGGAAGAATGCGAGTGGCCCACGTGCCACTGTACCCCACGCCACCGTGCACCCAGAGATCCGACGTGAACTGCTGCGCCACGTTATTACCGCCGCCCAGCACGGTGAAGGCGCCGTTGTCGAGCTTGAGGTGCCAGAACCCGCTCAGCATGTCCGACGTGTAGAGTGACCCGTCGTCCGCCAGCATGACGCCCCAGGTGTAGGTGTTCCCCGCCCCGCCCGGCCGGATTTCATCAATCAGGCGAGCCGAGAGGTCGCCGCTCAATGTTCCGGAGACGTCCAGCGCGACGACGCCCGCGTTGTAGTACGCGGCGTACAGGATGGCGTTCTGTTCATCCATCCAGAAATTGTGGACGCCCGCCGGTTGGCCGTCCACCAGTCCGTGGTGAAAGAAGGCCACTTCCACCGGATGCGCGAGGTCCGACACGTCCACGACATGGATGTCGCCTCGGCTGCTGGTGCCGATGCTGCCGGGGCCTTCCTGCCCCACGAACAGGTAGCGCGCCTCCTGTGTCGCAGGGTTGTGGAACCACCAGCCGTTGTGCACACTCGGGTCCGCGGCGTCCACTGACCCGTTGGTAACGAGCGAGCCCACCAGTGCCGGCGCTGCCGGGGAACCGCCAGCCATCCCGTTGCCCACATCATAGATCCGCAGGCCAGTGTTCCAGGCAAATGCAAAGGCCAGTCCGTCACGCACATAAGTGTCATGCATGCCATAGGCAGGCGGGATCGGCACTGTCGCCACCAGTGTGATATCGCCAGTGCCGCCGGTGACGATGGCCGTTGCCGAGAAGACAACTGGTGAGCCCGTCAGCCCCGCCACGGCAGCCTCCGCAGCCTGGGCCCCCGCCTGCCCGCCAAGCGTGAAAGTGGTCGCGGCAACGCCATTTGAGTCAGTCGCAGAGGAAGTCGGTGAGACGGTCCCTCCACCTGCCGTCACGCTCCACGTGACGGAAACACCAGCCACCGGCCTGGCGTCGGCATCAGTGACT
>DASSHL010000429.1:0-2070 GCA_035692845.1 Gemmatimonadales bacterium | reverse complement strand
GCCCGGCGGCGTCAGCAGCCCCGTGCGCGCCTTCGCCGCCGTGGGCGGGACGCCTCGCTTCATCGAGCGAGGCGCAGGTGCCTGGGTCACCGACGCCGACGGCAACAGGCTGCTGGACCTGGTGCTGTCGTGGGGGCCGCTGATCGCGGGACATGCGCACCCACGTATAGTGAAAGCGGCCACGAGTGCCATGGCGCGGGGCTCGTCGTTCGGGGCCTCCTGCGAGCTGGAAGTGCGGCTCGCGGAGCAGATCATCGCGGCCATGCCGGCAGTGGAGATGATCCGGTTCGTGAGTTCGGGCACGGAAGCAGTCATGAGTGCCGTGCGGCTGGCTCGCGCGGCGACCGGCCGGCGGGGGATCCTGAAGTTCGAGGGTTGCTACCACGGACACTCGGACGCGCTGCTCGCCTCAGCGGGCTCGGGCGTCGCCACTTTGTCGCTTCCCGATTCGCCAGGCGTCCTGGCCGCCACCGTTGCTGATACCCATCTGGCCCCCTACAACGATCTCGACGCTGTCACCGGGATCTTTCACGCGTTCAGCGACGAGATCGCCGCGGTGCTGGTCGAGCCGGTTGCCGGCAACATGGGCGTGGTGCCGCCGGCGCCCGGCTTCCTCGAAGGACTTCGCCAGGTCACGGTCGAGCATGGGGCCCTGCTCATTTTCGATGAAGTGATGACCGGCTGGCGCGTGCATCCTGGCGGCGCGCAGGCGCTCTATGGCGTCGAGCCCGACCTCACCACACTGGGCAAGGTGATGGGCGGGGGGTTCCCGGCGGCTGCCTATGGCGGACACCGCGCGCTGATGGAGCTCGTTGCGCCGGAAGGCGCTGTCTACCAGGCTGGCACGCTCTCGGGAAACCCGGTCGCCATGGCGGCGGGACTCGCCACTCTGGAGCTCATCAGCGAACCGGGCGTGTGGGCCCGGGCCGAGGCCTGGGCGCAGGACGCCGCCGCGGTGCTGGAAGGTGAGGCTCTGCGCAGCGGCGTCCCGCTTACCGTGCAGCGCGTGGGCACCATGTTCACGCCGTTCTTCACCGACGCACCGATCCGGAACTTCAGCGATGCCCGCGGCGCGAACCGGGTGGCATTCGCAAGGTTCTTCCACGCCATGCTCGGTGCGGGCGTGTACCTGCCCCCCTCCCCGCTCGAGGCAAGTTTCTCGTCGACAGTGCACGATGATGATGCGCTGGAGCATTTCGAACGTGCAGCTCGAAGTGCGTTCCCATGCTGACCCACGATGCCATCGTGGTCGGTGCTGGCGTCGCTGGTCTCGCCGCCGCCGTCGAACTGCGGCGAGCAGGCCGATCGGTCGAGCTGCTCGAGGCCGCCGAGAGAATCGGTGGGCTGGCGCAGACCGAGCGCCGCGATGGGTTCCTGATCGAGCGCGGGCCGGCTTCGCTGGGCCAGCCCTCACCCGAGGTGACCGCGCTGCTCGAACTGGTCGGGCTCTGGCCCCGGCGCATTACGCCGCTTGTGTCTGCGGCCAATCGCTGGACAGTACGGCGAGGTGGGCTGGTGCCAATTCCGCGTTCCCCGATGCAGCTGCTGCGCTCACCGCTGCTTTCTCCCAGGGGGAAGCTGCGACTCGCGGGAGCGTTCGTGGCCCATGCCGCTGACGCAGGCAAGGAAGAATCCCTGGGCGCGTTCGTCTCCCGACGACTCGGCCGGGAGGCGCTCGAGCGCCTCGCCGATCCATTCCAGCAGGGCATCTTTGCCGGCGATCCCGAGCAGCTCTCCGTGACGCACGCCTTTCCGGCGCTGCGCGCGATGGAAACGGAACATGGCTCACTCATGCGTGCAGCGATGCGGGGAAGTCGTGCGCGGCGCACGATCGTCTCGTTCCCCGGTGGGATGGCCGAGCTCACTGCGACGCTCGCAGCGCAGCTGCCTGGCAGCGTCCGCACCGGTGCTGCGGTCCACGCGGTGCGACCACATCGCGAGGGCTGGGACGTGCAGCTCGAGGACAGTGGGCACCTCGTCGCCCGTGAACTGGTGCTGGCGATACCGCCGCGGCAGCTGGGGATGCTGATGGTCGACGAACGACTGGGTCCGGCGCTTGAGCATCTCACC
>DASSHL010000428.1:0-2294 GCA_035692845.1 Gemmatimonadales bacterium | reverse complement strand
GGAGATTCATGTCGGGGAGCACTATGCGGAGGCGGCGCGCGACCTGATCCGGATGGACCACGACCGGGCCGACGCCCATCTCGACCGGATCATCTCACCGACCATCTTCAGCGTGCGCACCAATCGGCGGCTGTTCCGCGGCATGGTTCACCTGACCAACACGCCCGGCTGGCAGCGTGGCATGCAGGCCGCCCGCGACCGGAGCCGCTGGGAGCTGACCGACAGCGACGTCGAGCAGCACCTGTCCCGTTCGCTCGATTACATGATGGAGCTGCTGGGCACCGACGACGCCACGCCGCGCCGCCTGGATCCGTCGGGCGAACGCCCGCTCAAGGTGGCGAAGGAAATCCGCCGCAATACGCTTCGGGAATTCGGCCGCCGTGCCCCGGATCGCCTGATCGAAGCGGCCACCGAGCACTACGGGCTGCCGGCAGGGGAACTGCGGTACTGGCCGGAGATGGCGAAGTTGAGAGCTGAGAGCTGAGAGCTGAGCGACGCTAACTGCCTCAGCCCTTAGCCACGCGCCCTACCCCCTCCACCAGCCGCTCCACCTCCTCCTCACTCGTATAGCAGGCGCATCCGGCTCGCACTAGCCCCTGCTCCGCCAGCCCCAGTCGTTCGACCACCGTGCTGGCGTAGAAATCTCCGTCCGACACAAAGACGCCTTCGCTCGCCAGCCGAGCTGCCACCTCACTCGAAGGCAGCTTGCCCACCGTGAACGCCACGGTCGGGGTGCGGCGAGCCTCGCCTGGCGCATGGCCGTAGAGCTGGACACCGGAAATGGCTGAGAGCCCTTGCCACATCCGGGCGAAGAGCGACTCGCCCTGCGCGTGCAGCCAGCGATACGATGCCTCCAGCCGCTGGCGACGGCTTCCTTCCACCGCAGCAAGCTCCGCCAGGAAATCCACTGCCGCCTCCACCCCGGCGATGCCCTCGTGATTGAGCGTGCCGGTTTCGAAGCGTTCCGGCGCGGTATCGGGCGCGGGGTCCAGCTTCGGGACGTCGAGCTCCTCGGCGAGCCCGCTTCGCACGTACAGGATACCGACGTGCGGTCCGCAGAACTTGTAGGCGGAGCAGGCGAGCAGGTCCGAGCCCATGGCGCGGACATCCACCAGTTCATGCGGCGCGAAGTGCACCGCGTCGGTGAACAGCAGTGCACCAACGCCGTGTACCAGTTGCGCGACCGGCGCAGGATCGGTAACGGTACCGATAGCGTTCGACGCGGCACCCACGGCGACCAGCCGGGTGCGCGGCCCCAGCATGCGCTGGAGCGCCTCCATGTCGATGGTGCGCCGGTCGGCTGCGAGTGGCACGGTCCGAATCGTCACTCCCCGCTCCCTTGCGAGCGCACGCCATGGCGCGACGTTGGCGTGATGATCCAGCTCGGTGACGATCACTTCGTCGCCGGGACCCCACTGGCGGCCGAGCGCCCGCGCGATGTGAAACGTGAGCGTCGTCATGTTTGCGCCGAACGCAATCTCGCCGGCTCCGGCGCCGAGCAGGTCGGCCGCGGACTGGCGCGCGCGGACGATCATTGCATCCGTTTCGTTGCTGGTCGGGAATGCCCAATGGGTATTGGCATTGTGATGGAGCAGATAATCCCGCACCGCGTTGGCCACCGGCTCCGGCACCTGGGTCCCACCCGGCGCATCGAAGTAGGCCACTGGCTTGCCCTTGACCTGGCGCTCAAAGGCGGGAAACCGGCGGCGCACCGCGGCGACCGACTGCGCGGTCATTGCCATTGTCACTTGAGGCGCTCCTGCAGAAGTGGCTGGACACCCTTGGGATCGGCCTTGCCCTTGCTTCGCTTCATGACCTGTCCCACGAAAAATCCCATCAGCTTCGTCTCACCACCGCGGTAGCGCTCCACTTCTCCCGGGTGTTCCGCCAGCACCTCCTCCACCCAGCCACCAAGTGCGTCGGCGTCCTTCACCTGGAGTAGGCCCAGCTCGGCTGCGACCGCGCGCGGATCGAAGTCGTGCTCGCGCAGTTCCGCGAAGATGCGCTTGGCGGCCTGCAGGCTGACCGTGCCGTCGCGCTCCAGCGCAACCAGTACCGCGAGTCGCTCGGCGCTCACCGGAAAGCCGCCGGTCTCATTCCACGCGGTCATCACGTCGCCCGTAACCCAGTTGGCCGCCTGCCGGCCCTCGACGCCGGCCGCCACCAGTGATTCGTAGTAGTCGGCCAGGGCGGGCTCGCCGCTCACCACGCTCGCGTGGTAGGCCGAGATGCCGTGGTCGCTCTCGAGCCGGGCACGGCGCGCCTCGGGCAGTTCGGGCAATGCGGCCCGTTGC
>DASSHL010000427.1:0-3702 GCA_035692845.1 Gemmatimonadales bacterium | reverse complement strand
CCGATCGCGCCGGCGAGGATGTCGTCGCTGGAGCGGCCGCTCGCGAGGGCGCGCTCCCGTCCGGAACGCACCGCCGCGCGCACCTCCTCGATGGCGCGCTCGAGGATGGCGCGGTAGAGCTCGGCCTTGCTGCCGAAGCAGTAGCCCGGTGCGCCGCGGGACACGCCGGCGCGGGCGCCGACGTCGGCGAGGCTGGTGGCCGCGTAGCCCCGCTCGGCGAACAGGGTGGCCGCGGCATCGAGGATGGCGGCGCGGGTGCGCAGGGGGTTACGTTGGCGGTCAGGAGATGCAACCACGTGTCGTCGCTTGCTTGCTGTTCAGCAAGGATGCCCCTTCTCCCGCGTAGGGTCAAGTGCCGGCAGGAGTTGGCCCGGCCCTTGACGGCTCGTTTCCGCAGGGCACCTTTGAAAGGTTCGCGACGCCACGACGTACCTTGATGATTCGGAGATGGACGTGCCCGACCGCGTCCTCCTTGCCGATACAGTGAACGCCATCCTCTGCGAGCAGTGTCAGGCACCGCTGCCGGACGGCGCGGCTGCGTGTCCGCAATGCGGCCATGCGCTGGCGCGCGAGGCGGGCCTGCCCGAGATCGTGCGGCGCCTGCGGCTTGCGCTCGGCTCCCAGTTCGAGGTGGTGCGCCTGGTAGGGCGGGGCGGCTTCGCCGAAGTCTACGAAGTGCGGGACACCGAACTTCGGCGCCGGCTCGCGGTCAAGGTGCTGCGCACTGACATCGCGTGGAGTCCCGACATGGCTACGCGCTTCAAGCAGGAAGCGCGCGCCATTGCCCAGCTCAGCCATCCGCACACTGTTCCCATCCACTTCGTCGGCGAAGGCGAAGGGCTGGTCTTCTACGTCATGCCCTTCATTGAGGGGCTCACGCTCGCCGATATCCTCCGCGCCGACGGCCCGCTCGACCCCAAGCTCGCCGCCGGGGTGGCCGTCCCGATTCTCGATGCGCTGGATCATGCGCATCGGCTCGGCATTGTCCATCGCGACATCAAGCCCGACAACATCCTGGTGGACGGTTCCTCGGGCCGGCCGCTGCTGGTGGATTTCGGCATCTCCACCATGCGCGGCATCGAGAGCCGCCCCGAGGACCTGGTCCTCGGCACGCCGCTCTACATGAGCCCGGAGCAGGCGCTGGGCGAGCGCGACGTCGATGCACGCGCCGACCTCTACGCCATGGGCGCGGTGCTGCTGCAGATGGTCACGGGACGTCCGCCCTTCGAGGGCGCCACGTCCGGCGAGATCCTCGCCAAGCACATCGCTGATCCGCTCGACCTGCCCGATGATGACGCGCTGCTGCCGGAATGGCTGCGGCAGGTCGTCGAGCGAGCGCTGCAGAAGCGGCGCGAGGATCGCTACGAAAGCGCCGGCGCCATGCTCACTGCGTTGCGCGAGGGACTGCCGGACGCGACGCAGTCGCTCATGACCGGCACTCACGCTATTCCGCGCATCAGTCGCGAAGACCCAACGGTCCAGCTACATCTGACCGCGCGGGCCCGGCGGCTCTGGCCCCGGCGGCGCTCAACCCGCGTGCTGGTCGCCAGCACGCTTGTGGTCAGTCTTGCCGCAATCGCCTTCTCGGCATGGACCGCCTTCGCTGGTGCGCCGCCGCGTTTCCTGGTGCGCAACAGCCTGCTCGCCCCGGTCGCCGTGTCTGTCAACGGCGCGGGCGAACGCCAGCTCGCACCCGGCGATTCGATGCAGGTGCCGCTCCGGCGCGGCGATCCGCTGGAAGCCCGCTGGCACGTGGTCGGCCCGCGCTCCATCAGCGGCGACTTGCGGGGCGAATCGCTGGGCGGGCGCATTGCCGATTCCGCCCCGCAAGGCGTGCTCCGGAGTGATATCGCAGCGGGTGCCGTGGCGGCGGGCTACCTGGCGCCGAGGGTCACCAATTCAACCGGCGACACGCTGCGGGTCATGCTGAGGGATTCCGCCAACGCGCTCGTGCCCTGCGACTGTGACGTGCCGCCCGGCGCCTCGATTCTGCTGGGCTATTTCCGCGATGGCCGGCTCAAGGCCATCGAGGCGCGCAACAAGGCGGGCGTGATCCTGACATGGGATGCGCTGCTGCAGCGGAAGAACAGCGCGACGGGCGAAGTGGCCGTTTCGGTGCGGCCGGCCGACTTCACGCCGCCGCGCAGTGTCGGACCACGGCCAACCCCAATCTCGCCTAACAGCCAGCTGGTGGCGCCGCTTCCGACACTGCGATTCCAGGAGCCGACGCTCATTACGGATTCGACGAGGCCCGCCACCGACTCGGCGGCAAAGGCAAAGCCGGCGCCCAAGCAGCGGGATCCGCTGGGATCGATTTTTCAGAACAGATAAACAGGCTGAAAGCTGAAGGCTGAAAGCTTCTCGCAGCCTTTAGCCTTTAGCCTTTAGCGTTCAGCCTTTAGCCTTCCTGAACCCGACCAGAATTCCCGGCGTCACCGCCTCAAACCCGAATTTCTCCCGTACGGCGTCCACCGCCGCGGTAAGCTGACGGAGCCGGGTGCGCTCCGGCGGCTCGAACAGATCCAGCGACTCAACCGGAGTAATCCCGGTGACGGCGACACCGATGAGCCGCACGCCGCGGTCCCGGCCGCGCACCTCGGTGAAGGCCTTCCGGAAGAGGGTCTGAGCCACGCTGGCAAGTTCCTGGTCGAGGTTGGTGGGCTCGGGCAGGGTGTGACGGCGCGTGACGGTGACGAAGTCGTCGTGCCGGAGTTTGAGCGTCACGGTTCGGCCCATGAGCTGTTCCTCACGCAGCTGCGCCGCGACGCGCGCCGTGAGCAGCAGCAGCAGCCCTTCCAGGCGCCTGGCGTCACGCTCGTCGCGCGAGAGCGTACTCTCCCGGCTGACCGAGCGGGGAAGGCGGTCGGGCGTGAGCGTGGTGCCGCCCTGACCGAACGCCCGGCGCCGAAGGAGCACCGCGTCCTTGCCCAGCAGGCGGGTGAGCGCCGCCTCGGGCATGGCCTGCACCTGCGCCACGTCCGTGAGCCCCAGCTCGCGCCAGCGCTCAGCCGTTCGCGGTCCCACGCCCGGTAGCGCCGCCAGCGGCAGGCCGGCCAGGAAGCCCGCTTCCCATCCGGCCCGCACCTCCATCAGCCCGCGCGGCTTGGCGTAGTCACTGGCCAGCTTCGCAATCATGCGATTGCTGCCGATGCCCACGCTGCACGCGAGCCCGGTCGCTCCCCGAATGCTGTCCCTCAGGCGCTCTGCCTCCGGCAGCAATGAGACCGGATGCTGGTGCTCGGTGCCGGTGTAGTCGAGATACGCCTCGTCGAGCGAAGCCATCACCACGGTGGGCGAAAAATCCTGCAGGACCGCCGCGACCGCGCGGGACGCGTCCCGGTAGTGCCGGAAGTCCCCCTGGAAGAAGGTGGCGCCGGGGCAGCGGCGCACCGCCTCGGCGATGGGCATCCCGGACCTTACGCCCGCCTTCCGTGCCGCGTACGAGGCCGACTGCACCACGCCACGCTGCTCCCGCCGGCCGCCGACGACGAGCAACTCCACGTCACGCAGCTCGGGGTAGCGCTGGCGGCACACCTCGACGAAGAAGGCATCGAGATCCACGTGCAGGATGCGAATGGCCATGGCGGACGGTAGCGCCTGCGCCTTTCCGCCGTCAATGCTGGTGGACGCGAGGGCGCTGAACAGCCTATCTTCGAGCGCACCCAGCGTGGAGACTTCGCCCATCATGCGTGTTGCTTTCCT
>DASSHL010000426.1:0-5119 GCA_035692845.1 Gemmatimonadales bacterium | reverse complement strand
GAAGAACTGCGGTGGTCGAGCCGGGCGCTCCGGCGAGCGATCCGCGACGTGCGGCCCGAGCTGCTGCAGGTCGAAGAGGAGCCCTGGAGCGTGGTGGCGCGAAAGACCGCCCGTGAAGCCCGGCGCGCCGGAATTCCCCTGGTGGGTTTCAGTCGCATCCCCTGGCCCGAGCGGCTTCCTGCGGGCGCCAGCCGGCGCCGGCGTCAAGTCACCGATACGATGGCAGCCCTCGCAGCCACGAGCCAGCTGGCGGCAGACGCCGCGCGCCTCGAGCGTCCGGAGCTGAGTGTCAGCGTAATCCCGCAGAGCGGTGTCGACGTGCCCGCCGCTGTGGTGCAGCGCAATGATGGTACCGTGAACATCGGCTGTATCGGGCGGCTCGTCGCTGAGCGCGGTGTGGACCTGGTCCTTCCGGCGCTCACGAGGCTCGGCGCAGGCTGGCGCCTGCTCGTCTCCGGAACGGGACCGGAACAGATTGCGCTCGAGGAGCAGGCGGAGCGCCTGGGTATTGCGGCCAATGTGACGTGGCTGGGAGCCCAGCCGCGCGCCCAGCGGCTGGCCCTGCTGCAGGACCTGGATATCCTGGTCTCCACGCCGCGCGAGGGTGAAGACTGGCAGGACCTGGTCGCCACACCCGTGATGCTTGCGATGGCCCACGGAATTCCAGTGATCGGCAGCCGGCACGGCGTGCTGCCCGAGCGGCTGGGCGAGACGGGCGTACTGGTGCCGCCTGATGACGTCGACGCACTGGCAGACGTCCTCGCCGAACTGGTCCACGATCCATCGCGCCGGCATGCGCTGGGGCTGGCTGCGCGCCGACGCGCCCAGGAAGAGTTCTCCCACCACGCCGTGGGGCAACGGACCTTTGCGCTGTGGCAGCTGATCATGGCATCCGTTTGACTTCACTTCGGCGAGCAGGCATTTTCGCGGGCATGCAGAAGCCACGATTCCGGGCCGGCGGCAAGGCTGCCGCGCTCCTTGTCGCCGCGGTCATGATCAGTGGGCGCGTCGCACGTGCGCAGGTCGTGGACACAGCGCTCATCAATCGCGCCATGCAATCGCGACAGGCCCCGGGCAACCTCTCGCAGCAGCGTATACAGGATGCCATCCTGCAGTCGGGACTCACGCCGGAGCAGCTCCGCGCCCAGCTGCAGTCGGCCGGATACAGTCCGGCGCTGCTGGATCGGTTCATGGCCGGCCAGATGGGGCTGGGCCAGAGCGGGTTGGGACAGTCGGGCATCGCAGACCAGCGCACCCAGATTGACGCGGTGCGTGCGCTTGGCCTCATGCCTGGCACCGAAGCCGACTCGCTCGTCGCCATGCTCGACAGCCTCCGCAATAACCTCCGGCCGGAGCTGCCGGACAGTCTCAAGCGCATCTTCGGCCTGGAGCTCTTCGCCCGGCAGAACTCGCTATTCCGACCCAACACGGGGGGCCCTCCGCCCGATTCCTACGTGCTTGGACCGGGCGATGAAATCGCGCTCATCCTGTCTGGCGACGTCGAGAGCGTCCACAGCCTGACCGTGGCGCGGGATGGCTTCATCATCATCCCGACGGTGGGAACCGTGCACGTGGCCAACCTCACGCTGGCCCAGGTCCGTGACCTGCTGTACGACCGTCTGCATCGGGTGTATTCGGGTGTGCGGCGCGGACCGGGTGCCACCACACACTTTGAAATCACCGTCACCCGCATGCGCACGATCCAGGTCTTCATCGCGGGTGAGGTGATGAAACCGGGCGTGTATGACGTGAGCGCCGGCACGACGCCGCTCACTGCCCTGTTCGCCGCGGGCGGTCCCCGCCCCACCGGGTCGCTGCGCCAGCTCGAAGTGCGGCGCAACGGCATGCTGGTGGACTCGATGGACGTGTACGGCTTCCTGCTCAGCGGCGTCGATCGCACCAGCCAGGCCCTGCAGAGCGGCGACGTGATCTTTGTCCCGGTGCGGGGTGGCCGCGTGGCCGTGGCGGGTGCCGTGGTCCGGCCCAAGGTGTACGAGATCCGCCCCGACGAGACACTCCGCGACGTGATCGGCTTTGCCGGTGGCTTCGGCGCTGATGCCCTCAGGCGGCGGATCCAGATTCACCGCATCCTCCCTCCATCCCCAGACGATTCCAGCTTCGGGCGCGGACGCATCGTGGTGGACGTGGGACCCGACCAGCTGGCGCAGGGCATCCCGTCCGTCACCATGCTGCCGGGCGACTCCGTGACCGTCTTTCCGGTGGCGGAACGCCTGCGCGGTTTCGTGACGGTCCAGGGCAACGTCTGGGTGCCGGGACCGGTGGGATTCCGGCCCGGGATGCAGCTGACGGACGCCATCCAGCTCGCGGGCGGTCCCAAGCCGGATGTCTACCTGGACCAGATTCTGGTATCGAGGTTGCGTCCTGATTCCACCCGGATCCAGCTGCGGTCCGCCTTTGCAGACTCCTCCGGCCACGTCACGCTGAACCTGGCGCTGCAGGAGGAGGACGAGATCACCATTTTCTCAAAGACCACGTTCCGTCCCGAGCGCTACGTGATCGTGAGCGGCGCGGTACGCTCACCCGGCCGGCTGCGCTTTCGCGAAGGCATGACGGTCCGCGATGCCATCCTGCTCGCCGTCGGTCTTCGGGAAGATGCGTTCCTCAAGGAAGCCGAGATCGCGCGGGTACCGGAGGACCGGTCGCATGGTGCGGTGTCCACCACCATTCGCGTCCCGCTCGACAGCACCTATCTCTTTGCGCGTGGCCAGGCGAATGAATATCCCGGCATGCCCGGCGTGCCGGCCCCGGCGGGTGGAACCCCCGAGGTGCCGCTGCAGCCATATGACAACCTGCTGATCCTGCGACAGCCGGAGTGGGAACTGCCTCGCACGGTCAAGATCACCGGCCAGGTGAAGTATCCTGGTCCGTACGCCCTCCGCACCAAGACCGAGCGGCTGGCTGACATCATCCAGCGCGCTGGCGGCCTGACGCGCGAAGCCTACGCCGGCGGCGTCACCTTCGTGCGCCTGGCGGACAGTGTGGGCCGGGTGGGCATTGACCTGGCAGAGGCGCTCAAGAACCCGAAGAGCCGCGACAATATCATCCTCGCGGCCGGCGATTCCATTGATATCCCGGAGTTCGATCCGGTCGTGATGGTGGCGGGAGCCGTGAATGCACCGGGCGCCGTCGCCTACCAGCCAGGCGCCAACCTGGACTTTTACGTGCGGGCAGCCGGCGGCTATGCCTTCAAGGGCGACAAGACCCGGGCATGGGTGGAACAGCCAAACGGAGAGAAGGAAGCGGTGGTTCGGCGTTTCCTGCTGCCGGACACGAGCCCGGAGCCTCGGCCTGGCGCCGAGATCACGGTGCCGGAGCGGAATCCGGCCCAGGTGAGCGCACCCATCACCGGCATCATCGGCGCCGCGGCCCAGGTGCTGGCGAGCCTGATCACGATTATCGTGGTGGCGAAACAGTAGCACGGCGTGTTACGACGCGCGCGTTGATCGTAGACTGTTGACCGTCGACCCGAGTCCCACCTCCACGTCGAGCCCTGCCTCCCGCAGCCGGTTCACCTGCCAGCTTTCCAGCCGGACCGTCACGTCCAGAGACGATCCATCCTGTTCCCGCTTCATGACTTCGCCCATGCGGTACAGTTCGGCGAGCAGCGCCCCGTCAGTGGCGGGCACGCGCACCCGCGCCGTGACCCGTCCCGCACGCTCGATGCCCCGGAGGCGCGCCTTGAGTGCCTCAAGCCCATCCATGCGCTGGGTCGTCGCGAAGACCGCCGCCGGGTAGAGTTCGCTCACCCGTGCCACGAGCGCGTCGGCGTTGCGTACGACGTCCATCTTGTTGAACACCAGGATCAGCGGCCGCTCGGCCAGCTCAAGCTCGGCCAGCACCTTGTCCACCACACGGATCTGGCCGTCCCAGTCGGGATGCGATGCATCGACCACGTGCAGGAGGACGTCCGCATCGCGGGCCTCCTCGAGCGTGGCGCGGAAACTGGCCACGAGGTGATGCGGAAGCTTCCGGATGAACCCGACCGTGTCGGTCACCCGGGCATGGGTGCCGTCGCCCAGGTCCACATCCCGGGTGAGCGTGTCCAGCGTGGCGAAGAGCCGGTCTTCCACGAAGACATCGTGCGCCCCGGACAGCATCCGCAGGATGCTCGATTTCCCCGCGTTGGTATACCCCACGAGGGCAGCGGACAGCAGATCGTCCCGCCCCGCCCGCAGGTTTTCGCGATGCCGCGCCACCGACTGCAGCTTTCGTCGCAGCGACTGGATGCGCTTCCGGATGATCCGCCGGTCGGTTTCGAGCTGGGTTTCGCCCGGCCCGCGCAGGCCGATGCCGCCCCGGATGCGGGAAAGGTGCGTCCACATGCGGGTGAGCCGGGGGAGCAGGTACTCCAGCTGCGCCAGCTCGACCTGCAGCTTGGCTTCATGGGAACGCGCCCGGGTCGAGAAGATGTCGAGGATGACCTCGGGCCGGTCCATGACTCGGACCTTGAGGTCCCGCTCGAGATTGGCGCCCTGCACCGGGCTCAGTTCTTCGTCGAAGATCACCAGCGTGGCGTCGAGATCGGCCACCATGGCACGAAGCTCGTCCACCTTGCCCTCGCCCAGGAGCGTAGCGGGGTTGGGTGAGGCAACCTGCTGCGAGAGCCGCCCGACAACATCCGCGCCGGCCGTGTCGACCAGCCGGGTGAGTTCCTCCAGGTGCTCCTCGAGATGCCGCGCATCGGTCGATCCCTTGCGCGGCGCTGCCACCAGAATCGCGCGCTCGACCGGCGCGCGGACTTCAATCAATTGTCGGATGATCCACCCGATCCTGTTGGGGCCGGGGAGGTGCCGCGCGTGAGCGGCGCCCGTCCCTGCCGGGTAAATGGAATGATCTTGTCACCAGCCGGAGTGGCCACGGTAACCTGGCCGCGCATGGTGTACGGAATGTCGCCATAGGCGAGCGCGCTGCGCAGCGCTGCCGACGCACCGGTCCACGAGAAGCGAAGTGGCAGCACGATGCGAGTCGTGTCCGTGTTGCCGACCTGAAACTCGTCATCGTAGGAAATGTCTCCCACATGCGCGCTGTCCACGTCGAAGCCGACCTGCAGGCGGGTCCCGCGCAGCGAGAAGTGATTCGGATTATAGACGTCGACCAC
>DASSHL010000425.1:0-4440 GCA_035692845.1 Gemmatimonadales bacterium | reverse complement strand
GCACCCGGTACCTTCACGGCCATGGCGACACCCTCCGAGCGCGCGCCTGAAGTGGACGGCGCCGCTCTCGAGCGGCGGCAGCACAGCGACACGCTCTTTCGCGGGCTCCTGACGCTGATGGCGGTGGTCCTGCCGCTGCTGCTGTGCTTCCTGGTCTGGGAACTCTGGACCGGCGCCCGCCCCGCCGTCGGCGCGTTCGGCCTCAGCTTCATCACTTCGAGCGCATGGGATCCGGTCGCCGAGCAGTTCGGCGCATTGCCGCTCATCTACGGAACCCTGCTTTCCTCGCTCATCGCCCTGGCCATCGCGGTGCCACTGTCGCTGGGCGTAGCCATCTTCCTCACCGAGTTTGCACCGAGAAAGCTGCGCCAGCCCGGGGCGTTCGTGATCGGGCTGCTGGCCGCCATCCCCAGTGTCGTGTACGGGCTCTGGGGCATCTTCGTGATGATTCCGCTGCTGCGTAGCACCGTCTACCCGTTTCTCCAGAGCGCGCTCGGGTTCCTGCCCTTCTTCAAGGGCCCTATCTACGGGCCCTCGATGCTCTCGGCCGGCATCATCCTGGCCATCATGGTGATGCCCTATATCATGTCGGTGAGCCGAGAGGTGCTGCTCGCGGTGCCAGGCACGCAGCGTGAGGCCGCGCTCGCGCTGGGCGCGACGCGCTGGGACGCAGTGCGCACCGTCGTGCTGCCCTACGCCCGCTCGGGCCTGCTCGGTGCCATCATCCTCGGGCTCGGGCGCGCACTGGGCGAAACCATGGCGGTCACCATGCTGATCGGTAACCGCCATGATATTGCCGCGTCGCTCTTCGCGCCTGGCTATACCATGGCCGCCGCGATCGCCAACGAGTTCGCCGAGGCAGTGGGCGACATGCACCTGGCGGCGCTGGCGTACGTCGCGCTCCTGTTGTTCGGGGTCACGGTGCTGGTGAATGCCGGGGCTCGGCTCCTCATCTGGCGGGTGGCACGCGGATCGAGCGCCGGAAGCAGGGCGCTCTGATGAATCGCCGAACCTTGCGACGCGCGCGCAGTAATGTCATGGTAGCGCTGACCGGCCTCACCGTGCTGCTCGCGCTCCTGCCGCTCCTGCTCATCCTGCTCAACCTCGTGATCAAGGGCGCTTCGAGCCTTAGCTGGGACTTTCTCACGGCGCTCCCTGCGCCGGCGGGAGAGGCAGGCGGTGGCGTAGTGAACGCCATCGTGGGCACGCTCCTGATTGTCGGTGTGGCGTCGCTCATCGGCCTCCCCGTCGGCATCCTGGCCGGGATCTATTGCGCTGAATATCCCTCGAGCCGGCTCACGTGGGTCACCCGCTTTGTGGCAGACGTGCTCAACGGCACGCCCTCCATCGTTGTCGGTGTCTTCGCCTGGGCCTGGATCGTGGCCACGCAGAAGCACTTCTCGGCGCTCGCTGGCAGCGCAGCGCTGGCGCTACTGATGATCCCGATGGTGCTGCGGACCACGGAGGAGATGATCCGACTGGTCCCCAATTCGCTCCGGGAAGCCGCGCTGGCGCTCGGCTATCCGCGCTGGCGCACGTCGCTCATGATCGTGGTCCGGACCACCCTGCCCGGAATCGTCACCGGCAGTCTCCTGGCCGTGGCGCGCATCGCGGGTGAGACGGCACCGCTCCTGTTCACCGCGCTGGGGAGCCAATACCTCGTTACCAGCATCAACGAGCCGATGGCGGCCCTCCCGCTCACCATTTTCACCTATGCCACCGGCCCATTCGCGCAATGGCACGACTACGCGTGGGCGGCGGCGCTGGTGCTGATCCTGCTGGTGTTCGTCCTGAGCGTGGGTGCGCAACTCGCGATGAGGCGCGCCCGTCGTGGCTGAGGCGGCCATCCGGATCGAGACCGACCGGCTGACGGCCATGTACGGCAAGTTTACGGCGGTCAAGAGCGTGTCGCTTGGGTTTGCCGGGAACCAGGTGCACGCGCTCATAGGCCCCTCTGGCTGCGGCAAGTCCACCTATCTGCGCACGCTCAATCGTATGCACGAGCTGAGCGAGGGCGGCTGGATCACGGGCCGGGTGCTGCTGGATGGCAATGACATCTACCAGCCGCGCGTGAACCCGATGCAGCTCCGCCGGAAGGTGGGCATGGTTTTCCAGAAGCCCACGCCCTTTCCGGCGATGTCGATCTACGAGAATGTGGCGTCGGGCCTTCGGGTGGATGGCAACGCCGGACGCCTGCGCGGCAAGGCGCTTGATGCGGCGGTGGAGCGAGCGCTGCGGCAGGCAGCGCTGTGGGACGAGGTCAAGGATCGCCTTCGCGGCAGTGCGATGGCGCTGAGCGGCGGCCAGCAGCAGCGGCTCTGCCTGGCGCGCACCATCGCGCCGGAGCCGGAAGTCATCCTGCTCGATGAGCCGACGGCATCGCTGGACCCCAGCGGCACCCAGCGCATCGAGGAACTGCTGTTCGACCTCAAGCGGGATTTCACGATCATCATCGTGACGCACAACCTGCAGCAGGCCGCGCGGGTGAGTGACACGACCAGTTTCTTCTACCTTGGCACCATGATCGAAACCGGGCCCACCAGGCAGCTCTTCACCGCGCCGGCCCAGGAGCAGACCGACGCGTACATCACTGGACGGTTCGGATGAACACCCCGAACAGTGCACGAACGCCCGGCGCGGTCAGCCTGACTCCGCGCGCCGCGGAGGCGCCGGCCGTGGCGCAGCCCGTTGCGATCGAGGCGCAGGACTTCAGCTTCAGCTATGGCTCGCGCCAGGTTCTCCACGCACTGAGCTTCCCGATGGCGCGCCATGCGGTGACCGCGATCATCGGACCCTCAGGCAGCGGCAAGAGCACGTTCCTGCGGTCCATCAACCGGCTCGGTGAGCTGACGCCGGGCGCGCGCCATGCGGGCGACATCCTGGTGGATGGCACCTCCGTGTTCGCGCCGGGTGTGGACCTGGTGACGCTCCGCCAGCAAATCGGCATGGTCTTTCAGCGTCCCAATACCTTTCCTCGCAGTATCTACGACAACGTGGCCTACGGACCTTCGCTCAACGCCCTGGTGCCCCGGCGGCGCATTCCCGAGCTGGTGGAAGAATGCTTGCGCAAGGCGGCACTGTGGAATGAAGTGAAGGATCGGCTCGACGAGGCGGGCACCGGCCTGTCGGGCGGGCAGCAGCAGCGGCTCTGCCTGGCCCGCGCGCTCGCAAACCGGCCGGAGGTGCTGCTCATGGATGAGCCCTCCTCGGCGCTGGACCCGGCGTCGACGCGAAAGCTGGAGGAGCTCATCTTCGAGCTGAAGCGGGAATTCACCATCGTGATCGTGACCCACAACATGCAGCAGGCGGCACGCGTGTCGGACACGACTGCCGTCCTCGATGGCGGCCGCCTGATCGAGTTCGGCACGACCGACCAGATCTTCACCGCCCCGGCGAACGAGCGCACCGAGGCCTACATCACCGGGAGATTCGGATGACTGAGGACACGCATCGCCATTTCCACGACGAACTGGCCGACCTCAAGGTCCGCCTGCTGGCGATGTCCGGCGAAGCCGAGGCCGCGCTGGCGCGCGCCGTCGAGTCGTTGCTGGAGCGCAACGCGGAGAAGGCGGCCGCCGTCATTGCCGGTGACCAGCAGCTGGACGCCATGGAAATGGAAATCGAGGACCAGTGCATCCGGCTGCTTGCCCTGCAGCAGCCAATGGCGCGGGATCTCCGCATGGTGACGTCGGCGCTGCGGATCGCCAGCGATGTCGAGCGGGTGGGCGACCACGCCGTGAACATTGCCCAGAGCTCGGAGCGCCTGCTGGAAGCGAGCCCCATCGCGCCCGAACCCGAGCTGGTGGAAATGGCGCGCATGGCGCGCGAGATGCTGGCCGATGCGCTGGAAGCATTTGTCCGCGGCGACGCGCGCGGGGGCCGTGACGTCTGCGCCCGTGATGACAAGGTGGATGCGCTGCACCGCTCGGTCTTCCGGATCCTGCTCACTCACATGATGGAAGACCCGCATAACATCAGCACAGGGATGGAACTGGCCCTGGTCAGCCGCAACCTGGAGCGCGTGGCCGACCTGGCCACGAACATCGGCGAGGATGTGGTGTTTCTGGTGGAGGGGAAATCGATAAAACACGGGAAGCTATGAGCTGTGAGCCAGGAGCTGTGAGCGGGGCGAATGAAGCCGGCCGATTCCTCATCCTGAGCGCAGCGAAGGATCTTCCTGCCTGATCCTGGAAACTGGTGAGTAGATCCTTCGGTCGCTAGGCGACCTCAGGATGAGGAGCTCTGGCCACCCTCCGTTCACACCACAGAGCTCACAGCTCTCAGCTCCTCGCCCCAAATGCCCTCCACACCACCCACACGAGCAGCAGGCCGGCGCCGACCACGATCGCCTGGCCCGGAGAGATGTGAGCGGTCCAGCGCTGGAGGACCTGCTTCGCCGCCGAAGCGTTGAGCGTGATGTATTCGACCATCACTCACCGT
>DASSHL010000424.1:0-5817 GCA_035692845.1 Gemmatimonadales bacterium | reverse complement strand
GATTCGCGTTCGCGCTGATAGAACAGGTAGCCCAGGTCACGCGCAGCGCCGTCGCGGAGATTCCTGAGGCGCATCAGTTCGAGCCGGGCCCGGCTTTCATCGAAGACTTCCTGGGCTCTGCGGCCGAAGGCCTCGAGCTCTCGGTTCAGGCGGTCAAGCAGTGTCGCCATAGTTCCTCCCCGGTTCAGGCGGCATACCCAAGATATGACGTGACAGCGCGTCCGGGTGTTTCAAAACAAAACGGCCCCGGAATTCTCCGGGGCCGGCACCTGACGAACCTTCGAGCGGTCAGACGGTCGCGGGATAGACCGAGACGCGCTTCCGGTTCTTGTCCTTGTACTCGAACTTGACCACGCCATCCACGAGGGCGAAGAGCGTGTCATCGCTGCCGAGGCCGACGTTCTGGCCCGGGTGGAAGCGGGTGCCGCGCTGGCGCACGAGGATATTGCCGGCCGCCACGCGCTCGCCGCCAAACTTCTTGACGCCGAGGTACTGCGGATTGGAAGTCCGGCCGTTCTTGCTGGAGCCTACACCCTTCTTGTGAGCCATGCGCTTACCCTGCCGTCACGTCGGTGATGCGGACCTCGGTGTACTTCTGCCGATGCCCGGTCTTGCGGCGATAGTTCTTGCGCCGCTTGAACTTGAAGATGTAGAGCTTGTCGCCCTTGACCCGGCCCAGGACTTCCGCCTCGACCGTGGCACCCTTGACCAGCGGGGCGCCGGCCTTGATGGTCTGGCCATCGGACGAAAGCAGGACTTCGTCGAAGGTGATCTTGTCGCCGGGCTGCTTGTCCATGAGCGGCAGCCGGAGGGTCTTGCCCTTCTCCGCCCGGAACTGCTTGCCCAGTGCCCGAAAAATTGCGTACATGTCCGCCCGCCGTGTCAGAAAATCAGTTAGCCTGTAAACGTAGCTCCGAGCGCGGGTTGAGTCAACCTGCTAGGGGCTAGGGATTAGGGATTAGGGCGGACGGACAGGCGCTTGTCTCTCAACCCTAGTCCCTAATCCCTAACCCCCAATCCCTAAGCCACCGCGTACAACTCTGTCACATCCCGCCCCGCCGGCCGGCTCATGATCCGGAACTCGTCCAGCCGCATCATGGGGTCGTCCCGGAGTTCGAGATCGATGCCCGTAACCTTCTGGAGCTGGGCCAGGAAGCGGGGCTCCTCCTCCAGGAGATACAACGCCACTTCCGGGTGCAGTCGTACGGTGAGCTGGCGCTCCCGGTGCTCGTGGCCGGCCCGGCGGAGCGAGCGCTCCAGCCTGCGGGAGACCACTTCGGGAGTAAAGACACGGCCACTGCCGGCACAGGTGGGGCAATCCCGCGTAAGCGAGTGCCAGAGCGACGGCCGGACCCGCTGGCGAGTCATCTCCACGAGGCCGAGCTCCGAGACGGCGAATGCCTTGGTCCGCGCCCGGTCCCGGCCCAGGTGCTGGCGGAGTTCTTGGAGGACCTTTTCCCGGTTCTGGCGGGATTCCATGTCGATGAAATCGCAAACGATGATGCCGCCGATGTCCCGGAGCCGGAGCTGGCGGGCTATCTCGCGAGCGGCCTCGACGTTGGTGCGGAGGATGGTCTTCTCGGGGTCCTTCTTGCCGGTGTAGCGGCCCGTGTTCACGTCGATGCTGACCAGCGCCTCGGTGGGCTGGACGATGATGGACCCACCGGTTGGCAACTCGACGCGGGCCTTGAAGAGGTCACGGATTTCATTTTCGATGTCGAACTTGTCGAACAGCGGCGTGGCCTCGGCATAGAGGTGCACCCGCTGCATGAGATCGGGGTCGACCTGCTCCAGGTACTGCTCGACTTCGTTGTGCAGTTCCTTGGAGTCCACCCAGAGCGCATCCACCTTGCTGCTGAACACATCGCGGATGATGCCCCGCGTGAGACTCGTTTCCCGTTGAAGTAGTGCTGGAGCTCGTCGCACGAAGGTCTTCTTGCGATTGACCTTGCGCCACTGGTTCATCAGCGTTTCGATCTCGCGCCGGAAGTGATCCTCGGTGACACCTTCGGCCACGGTGCGCACGATCACGCCCCCGGCATCCTTGGGTAGCATCCGGGTGACCATCTCGCGCAGCTTCACGCGCTGTTCCCGGCTCTCGATCTTCCGGCTGACCCCCACCTTGGAGCCGTAGGGCATGTAGACCAGGAAGCGGCCCGCAAGGGAGATCTGGGCCGTCACGCGGCAGCCCTTGGTGCTGATCGGCTCCTTGGTGACCTGGACCGGCAGCGTCTGGCCCTTCTTGAGGATGTCCTGGATGTTGGGGACGGGATGGCGCGAGTGACCGGACCCGTTCCCGCTGCGGCCCCGACGGCCGCGGCGCGGGCTCTCGGTCTCTTCCTCCTCCGCACCGTTCTCGAGGGCAGCCTCGGCGGCGTCGGCCTCGGCGTTGTCCTCCTCTGGGTCCACCGGCTCTTCGTCCTCGTCCTCGGGCTCCAGCAGGTCGGACGCGTGGAGGAAGGCGCTCTTTTCGAGGCCGATATCCACGAACGCCGCCTGGATGCCGGGGAGCACTGCCTCGACCCTGCCGAGGTAGATATCACCGACGATCCGACGGCGGTCGGGTCTGTCTATGAGGAGTTCAACGAGGCGGTCGTCTTCGAGGATGGCCACGCGCGTTTCGCGCTGGCTGCCGTTGATCAGGATCTCGCGCTTCAAGGGGTCACCTCGGCGGACCGGTGGCACGCGCGCCACTGGCACGCTGCTCGTCCGCTCGATGCGAAGTCTGGAATTGCGGCCCGGCCGGCCGGCGGCCCTCCCGCTCGCGGGACCAGGGCGCCGGCCGTCCAGCGGCCAGTTGACCCCTAAAGATAGGAAAGATTGGGAGTTACGGCAATCAGCCTACCACATCCCCCAGAATCTGGCGGGCAATCACGATCCGCTGGATCTCGCTGGTCCCTTCGCCGATCTCGCAGACCTTGGCGTCCCGCATCATCCGCTCCACCGGATATTCGGTGGTGTAGCCATAGCCGCCAAAGATCTGGACCGCCTTGGTGGTGGCCCGCATGGCGAGCTCCGAGCAGAAGAGCTTGGCCATGGCCGCTTCCTTCTTGAACGGCTTGCCGTGCTGCTTGAGCCAGGCCGCGTGGTAGAGCAGATGGGTGCCGGCCTCGATCTCGAGCGCCATGTCGGCCAGCTGGAAGTGCACACCCTGGAAGCTGCCGATGGGCTTGCCGAACTGCTTCCGGATGCCGGCGTATTCCAGGGCGGCCTCATAGGCCCCTTCGGCGATGCCGAGCGACAGCGCGGCGATCCCGATGCGGCCAGCATCGAGGGTCTTCAGGAAGTTGACGAAGCCCTTGCCGCGCTGGCCCAGCAGGTTCTCCTTCGGGATTACGGCATTCTCGAAGATGAGTTCCCGCGTATCGCTGGCGCGCCAACCCATCTTCTCCTGCTTCTTGCCGGCCCGGACGCCGGGGGTCTTGGGAAGATCAGGTGCGTGGCCCACACCGGCGGCCTTGCAGGCGGCCAGGTCCACCGCGTCCTTGGTGACGATGAAGCTGGAAATGCCCTTGTTCCCCTGCCCCGGTTCCGTTCTTGCAGTCACCGAGAAGATCTCGCCCACACCGGCATGGGTGATGAAAATCTTGGCACCGTTCAGCAGGAAGTGATCGCCCTTGTCCTCGGCGACGGTGGCGGTGCCGCCGGCGTCGCTGCCGGCGCCCGGCTCGGTAAGGCCGAAGCCGCCCAGCACCTTGCCGGAGGCCAGCAGCGGGACGTAGCGATTACGTTGCTCCTCGGTGCCGAATTCGACGATGGGCGAGGTTCCCAGGTTGGTGTGCGCGCTGACCGTGAGTCCGTGGCTCGCGTCCACCTTGGCCAGTTCCTGGATGACGATGTAGTAGGAAAGCTGGTCCAGCCCGGCGCCACCCATCTCCTCGGGCCACGGTGCGCCAAGGAGGCCCAGCTCCCCCATTTTCCGGATGTTGTCCCAGGGGAACTCGCTGGTGCGGTCGAGCTCGGCGGCCACCGGCGCCACCTCGGTCCGCGCGAATTCGCGCACCATGTCGCGCACCTGGAAGTGCCGTTCGGAGAAGTAGAGGGAGAGATCCATGTCCGTCGAGGGGTCGAGGTGGTCGAGAGGTCGAGAGCACTCACAGCTCACAGCTCACAGCTCACAGCGTCGAATATAACCCCCCCTACGGAGCCCCGATGCGCCGTCTGTGCTACATGATACCGATCCTGGTCCTCGCTGCCTGCGGCACGGAGCAGAACCCGCCCCCAGCCGCGAGTCTCACGCTGGTGCCGGTGGACAGCGGCTACGACTTCTCGGTCTACGTGGCGAGTCCACCGGGTGACGAAAGCCGCCTGATGGTGGTGGAGCGTGGCGGCAAGATCTGGCTCCGAAAGAACGGCGTCCGCCAGCCGGCACCGTTCATTGACCTCAGTTCCTTGACCGGAGGCGGGCACGAGTACGGCGTGTACAGCATCGCCTTTCATCCTGACTACGCCACCAACCGCCGCTTCTTCGTCTACTACGTGGACAATGACGGCAACTCGCAGCTCTCGGAGTTCACCGCCAATCCCGACTTCGACACCGCTGATCCAGCGTCGGAGAAGTCCATCCTCCATCAGGCGCAGCCGTCCACCGCGGTGCTCTACGGTGGGCAGGTAGCCTTTGGCCCCGATGGCATGCTCTACTTTGCGTTCGGTGACAGCGACAACGGCGGCGAGCCGCTCAGCTTCGCGCAGGACAGCGGCTCATGGATCGGGAAGATGCTGCGGCTCGACGTGGACGCAGCTGCTCCCTACGCCATCCCGGCCGACAATCCCTACGTGAACCGGCCCGGCTGGCAAAAGGAGATCTGGCAGCTTGGCTTCCGAAACCCGTGGCGCTGGAGCTTCGACCGCGGCAACGGCGATCTCTACATCGGCGATGTAGGCGAAGAAAATACCGAGGAGATCAATTTCCTGGCTGCTCCGATCGAAGGCGGCAACAATTTCGGATGGCCCTTCATGGAGGGCGACGGCTGCTACCAGCCGGCGGTGGGTTGCGAGACGGCGGGTCTGGTGACGCCAGTAGTGGAGTACACCCACATCAACGCCTGCGCGGTGACCGGTGGCTACGTCTATCGGGGTCGGGCATTCCCTGCCATGCGCGGGACCTATCTGTACAGCGATTTCTGCGGTGGCTGGCTCCGGAGCTTCCGGATGACCTCGGCCGGGCCGGTTGACGCGTATCCCGAAGTTGCTGCTCCTTTGGTCAACGGCGTCACGGACAATGCCGTGTCATTTGGAGAGGATGCCGACGGCGAGGTGTATGCGGTATACGCCTCGGGGCGGATTTATCGGGTGGAGGAGGGAGAGTAGCGGCTCGGCGGAAGTGTCACCCTGAGCGAAGCGAAGGGGCTGAGCTCGACTCAGGATACAAATCCTCATCGCTGACGCGGGCTCAGGGTGACAAATCGTCCGATCCATGTGCCGAACCCACGCCTGTCGCCCGCTTCGCACACATCACAGCCGCTGCACTCGTCCAGCCGCTCACCGAAGTATCCGACCAGCGCTCGCCTCCGGCACTGCTCCCCGCTGGCATACCGAGTGATGGCCTTGAGCCGGGCCAGCGCGGCAGCCCGCCGGCGCTCGATGCGCCGCCAGCCCTCGGCGTGCTCGGACCCACCCAGCTCCTTGAGCAACCGGTCCGCCGAGGCACGGACACCAGCGGTCACGCGTTCGGGCGCGAGCTCGCCCTTCCACAATGCACGCAGCGTCTTCTTTGGCGGGAAGGTCACGTCGAGCTGGCGCTCATGGATTTCGGCGTCGCCGGGCGAAAAGAGGACATAGCACCGTGCCGGCGCGCCATCGCGCCCGGCCCGGCCG
>DASSHL010000423.1:0-4808 GCA_035692845.1 Gemmatimonadales bacterium | reverse complement strand
GGATCATTGGGTCGAGGGTCGAGGGACGAGCGTGGAAACCGGCCCCTGAAACCCCGGCGAGTCCCCATCGTACAGCTATCCGCGTTGAATGCTGACCGGACCCGCCACTCGGATGCACCATGGGAACATCCCGTATCGTCTGCCTGCTGCTGCTCGGCGCCGTTGCCATGAACCCGTCAGCCCTGGATGCGCAGGCAACGCCATGTACTGCCACACTCTCGGGCCTCGCCTCCAAGGTAGAGACGGACTACGCCGGCTTCGTGCTCGAAGTGCGAGATGCGCGTCGCGCAGCATACGACACGATGCTGGGCGGCCTCGAGGCCAGGTCGCGGACCACTTCGGGCGAGCGGTGCCTCCCGCTGCTGCAGGACTACGTTGCCTGGTTCGCTGACCCCCACCTCTTCATCTTCCAGAGCGTGCAGCTCGACAGCAGTGAAGCGCGGCGCCGGATGAATGCGGTGACGGTGCGGCCTCTTGATTCGCTCGCATTCAAGGCACAGCTGCGGCGCGCCACGCCGCGTGATCCCATCGAGGGAATCTGGACCGACGGCCGCCTGAGGGTCGCGGTGGAACGGGACAGAGGTCCGGGCCACTATGTAGCCATCGTGCTTACGCCGGATACGGCGGGATGGGTGGTGGGCGCGGTACGGGGCCGGTTCAGCCGCATTGGGGTGAATCGCTACCAGGCTGATCTCTCTCTTGGGAATTTTGCGCGCCGCCACCTGGAGGCCGAGCTCTACCGGGGCGACCTGTTGCGGATGTCACCCGGCATATGGGGCAGGGAGGCGCCCGCCGCCTTGCTAATTCCTGGCCAGCTCGATCCGGTGGATCCCCATCGTCCCACCCTGCGCATGCATGACCGGACGGTGATCGTGGCGATGCCATCCAACGATCCGCAGTATCAGCCGGTGCTGGACAGCCTGGTGACGTCGCACGCAGACGTGCTGCAACATGCCGAGCAGTTGATTCTCGATCTGCGCGGCAACGAGGGCGGCTCGCTCGCCACCATCTTTCCGCTGGTTCCCTATCTCGTGAGCGACAGCCAGCCCGCGCCGCCACTGCTCAACCAGGCGGACGCACGCATGCTGTCATCTACCGACCAGATTGCCTACACTCGCCGGGCCTTCGGTCCCGACACCAGCGCGTTTGTCCGGGGACTGCTGGCCAGACTCGAGGCCTCGCCTGGCAAGCTGGTGCCGCTCCTCGATCCGGCGTCTCCACCACCACCTGACGGCATGCCGCCGGCCATCATCGGACCGCGCCGAGTCGGTGTGATCGTGGATCATGGCACGGTGAGCGCGGCGGAGGTGGTGCTGCTCTATGCCATGCAGAGCGCGCGGGTGACGACGTACGGCGAGCCGACGGCTGGTGCACTCGACTACCAGAGCGTGTCCATCATTCCCATTGCACCGCACGAGCATCGCTGGTATCTGGGCTACCCTGTCATCGCACGTTGTGACCGGCTGCCCACGGGTGGCATGCGGGGACACGGGATCGAACCCGATGTGCGCCTGGACCTGGCGCGGATACCGGACCCGGTGGCGTGGGTGGAGCGGGATCTGCAGCGGCGCTGAGGGCTGAGCGCTAAGAGCTTAGCGCCCGACGTCCTCCGACCCGTCACTGGCCAGCACCGCATACACCGCGTGGTCCCGGAACGTGCCGGCGATGAGGTGCGACTGGCGGCGGATGCCTTCGAGCTGTCCGCCGACACGCTCCGCCAGCCGCCGTGACGGTCCATTCTCCACCAGGCACTGGAACTCGATCCGGTTCACGCCAAGCTGGGTGAAGAGGTGCTGCATGACGGCCCGGGTCGCGCGGGCAGCGACGCCATGGCCTCGTTCATCCGGCACCAGCCAGTAGCCCAGCTCCGCGACCCGGTGCACCGGATCGAGTGACCAGCACACCACGCCCCCGAGCAGCGTGTCACCACGCCAGATCCCGAGGTGAAACCCGCGTCCCTCACGCTCCCGCTCGGTTGCGGCTCCGATGAACGCTTCGGCCGCCCTGGCGTTGGTGATGGCGGCCGACCAGCGCAGCCACGGATCGAAAGCTGCGCGATGTGAGGAGATCGCGTCGTGCAACGCATCGGCATCCGATGCGGTGAGGGAGCGAACGCGTTCTTGCGGCCCCACGTTCATATCACTCAATGCGTTCACGGCTCCATGCCTCCGATACCTGGCGTCCGCGCTCGAGGTTGTCCACGACGAGAACGAGCTGATGGTAGTCGTCATTCAGCTTTCAGCTTTCAGCCTTCAGCTTTCAGCTCTCAGCACTCCACTCTTCCACGATCTCCCTGATTCCCTCCGACGGTTCCGCGCCATGTTCCCAATCAGTGGGTGAGCCGGCCTCGAGCAGCAGCTGGCCCACGGCGTAGTAATCGGTGCCAGCGGCGGGGTCCGCCAAGGGGTGACTGCGTGCGCCCTCGGCGGCGCAGATGAGCGCGGTCGCATGGAATTCGCGATCCTGCCGTGTCACCGATCCGCCATGCGCCAGCAGCAGCCGCACCGACTCGACCTTGCCGGCCATGGCCGCCTTGTGCAGCGCTGTCATGTCCATGGACTCGTCACCGTGGTTCGGATCGAGTCCCGCCACGAGCAGCGCTTCCAGTGCCCGCAGGTCGGCGCGCTCCGCCGCGAGGTAGAGTGCTGCATAGTGGGCATCGGTGTACTGCGAGGGCAGCCCCGGATCGGCGGCGAGGAGCGCCATCGCCGTTGTCTTGTCGCCCCGGCTGGACGCGGCCACCAGCCGGTCCACTGGCGCCATCTCGCCTGCCGCACCATGCGCAAGCAGCCAGTCCGCCACCGCGCGGTTGTTCACCAGTTCGGCTTCGACATACGGCGTCCGGCCGGCGAGGCTGCGACGGGTGACATCGGCGCCGCGAGCGACCAGCAATTCCACCAGTTCGGCATCCCCAGTACGCGCGGCAGCATGGAGGGGCGTTTCGCCAGTGGCCGCGAAGACGATATCGGGATTGGCGCCGTGCATTGCCAGCCACCTGGCGCCGGCGACCTGGCCACCAAAGCACAGGATGGCATACAGCGGCGTGGATCCGTCAGTGGCCCAGGGGTAGTCCAGCGTCGCGCCGGATTCGCGGAGCAGCTCGAGCGCGGCGGTGTCGCCGGCGCTCGCGGCCAGGGTGAGCGTCACGCCGTCGTCAGGGCTGGCACCGAGCTCCAGCAGCGCGCGCGCGAGGGGAAGGGAACGAGTCACCCGGGTGGCGCCCCAGAGCACGGGGCGACGCACACCGTGGTGCAGCCATGGGAACCGCGCATTCGGGTCAGCGCCGAGCTCGATCAGGCGACGGGCGATCACGGCAGCGGCCTGGTCGCTCTCGGGCATGCCATGCACGGCCGAATGGCAGACGTACAGCAGCGGCGCCCAGTTGCGGGGACCGCCGGGCTGCGTTGCCAGTTCCGGATGCGCGGCCAGCAGGGACTCTGTCTTGGCGATGTTTCCGGTGACGAGTGCGGTCCACAGATTCGCGTCAGCGATGCCCGGGTGAAGCGCCAGCAGTCGCGCTGCGCGATCGGCGCGCCCTTCGGTCGCGGCGTCGATGAACTGGTCGGTGGCCGCAGCAGCCTCGAGGGTGAGGTCTTCCACCCGCTCACGCAAGGCATTCCAGGAACGGAAACCGAGCTCGCGAGCGATGACCGACTGGGCGTCGTGAAGTGCGAGCCGAGTGATGCGCAGGTTCTGTTCGGTTGTGTCAGTGTACGCAGGCAGCACGCGGAAGCGGGCGAGCGCGACCGGATCGCCGGCACGGGATGCGGCGAGGAGTTCCTTGGCCCGTCGCTTGAGTTGCTCGAGATCGGGTCGGGCGGGGAGCTGCGGGACCGTCATGGTGACCTCCATGCTGTGACGCAGGCGGTCCGCAAGCCGGCCAGCACGGAGAACAACCGTGCGGATTTTGACTTCGACGGGAGGACTCAGTCCTTCGCGCGGACCCGCGGGCGCCCCGGTGCGCACGGATCCAATATCGAGCGTGGGGTGAAGGCGGTCAATGGCTGCTGGCTGCGTCCTACGTCCCACGCCCACTTCAATTCCTGCCAAACGTCCAGTTGGTAAACAGTCCCACCCAGATCATCAGCACCGCAACCAGCAGGTAGAATGCAGCGGTGGCCGTGTCACCAATCGAGTCCCGCAGCCATCGTGCCCGGTAATTGTTCCAGTACCACCTCGGCCTCACCACCGTCATCACGGCGACGAACGAGCCGAGGCCGACCCAGAAGGTCCGGTCCCTGCTCCAGCTGTTGGCGTCGGCGACGATCCAGAGCGTCGCGAACCAGAGCAGGGTGATGAAGAGGCCAAACACGCCCTCGCGCCAGCCATTACGGTCGGACGGGGCGTCGGATGCCGGTCGTTTCGACGGACTCCACTCGCGCACGGCCCAGACGAGACAGGCGATGCTCACGGTGGCGAGGATGATGGCGAGATGCATAGGAGCCAGGGGTCAGGGATCAGGTTGCGCCGTCGACCGTCGATCACTATGCATCTGTCCGCTGGCCGACACCGTGATGGCGCACGGAAGAAGGATGGCCGTCAGCGCGACGGGGTCACGGTGCAGGCTGGGGGCATGCACGCATGAAATTCCCCAAAGAAGTGACGTGCAGATGTACCGTGCGAGAGACGAGACGTCAAGCCGAGTGATTCACGGCTCTCGTCTGTCGTCCACTTGCCTCCGCGCGATCTCCCCCGTAACGTCCCTTCAGGCGCGCAGGGCGCCTCCCGTCCGCGGGAAGGACCGAGTCCACCTGAGTTGCACCGCGCGAAGTGTTCCGTCACTCGAACCTCCTTCGCCCACGCCAGCG
>DASSHL010000422.1:0-7432 GCA_035692845.1 Gemmatimonadales bacterium | reverse complement strand
CTGGCGCGCGACCTTGGAGGATTCCGGGAATGAGTGATGGTGTGGGCCTCGGAGTGGTGGTCGCATTCACGGCCGGACTGCTCAGCTTTCTCTCGCCGTGCGTGCTGCCGCTGGTACCATCGTACATCGGCTTTCTCACCGGCATGGCGGTACCTGAGGCGGCCAATCGCCGGCGGGTGACGGTAACGCATGCCCTGTTCTTCGTCCTCGGCTTCACCCTGATTTTCCTCGCGCTCGGCGCCGGCGCCTCGGCCTTCGGCACTGCGCTCAAGACCCACAAAACTTTGATTGCGCGGATCGGTGGCGTGCTGATCATCATCTTCGGGCTCTGGACCATCGGTGTGATCAAGCTCCCATTCCTGGAGCGCGAGCAGCGGATGTACATCGAGGAAAAGCCAGTGGGCTATCTCGGCTCGGCGCTGGTCGGGATGGCCTTTGGTGCGGGATGGGTACCGTGCATTGGCACGATTCTGGGCGCTATCCTAGGCCTTGCTGCCACCCAGGCCGATTTCAGCCGAGGCATGGCACTTCTGGCGGCCTACTCGCTCGGGCTCGCGGTGCCCTTCCTCGTCGCCGCCGTCGCGTTAGAGTGGTTCATGGCGTGGTTCAAGGGCTTCCGGCGGCACTTGGGCACGGTCAAAGTGCTCAGCGGCATCCTGCTGATTCTGATTGGTGTGCTGATGGTCTCAGGCGAGTTCACTCGACTGTCGAACTGGCTGCAGGGGCTCACGCCAGGGTTTCTGAGAGAGAGATTGTAAGGGAGCTGAATGCTGAACGCGGTAAGCCGAGGGCTGAAAGCTGCAGGAGCGTGGCTCGCTGTGTGCGACCTGTCTGTGCGCCTCACCCTGCCTTGGTCGTCGCCTACACCAACTCGCCCTGAAGAGAGTTCCGTGGTGCATCGTTGGCCCGCCTTGCTGCTCCTCGCATTACCGCTGTCCGGCCTTCTCGCTAGCTGCTCCGACTCGGCGACCGGCGCCGAGAATGATACGATTGCCATCACCGAGGCGCCTCCCGCTGCGGCTGTTCCCGGCTGGCCGTTGCACGACACAATACAGATACGCCTGAACGACGACATGGGCGCCGGCAGGGCGGATATTCCGGTGCAATGGTCGGTCTCGAAAGGCGGCGGCACCGTAATGCCACTTGACGAGACCACCAATGTCGACGGCATAGCGTCAGCACTGTGGACCCTTGGTCCTGCACCGGGCATCAACGAGCTGCGGGTGAGCGGCGGCGGGTTGGCGGCATCGCTCCAGACGGTTGGACGCGCCTTCCAGGCCGATCGGGTGGATGCCGGGTATGGGCTGGGTTGCGGGCTGGTCACCGGTGCGCTTTGGTGCTGGGGCAACGATTCCTGGGTCCACTCCCCTCCGGCCTCCGGCCTCCGACCGGCCCGACCCGTTTGGTTATGACACGACCACGAGCCCGGGATTGCTCGATGATTCGCACGGCTTGATTGACTTGGCCGTGAGCGACAATTCCGTGTGTGCCCTCGACGTGCAGGGCATCACATGGTGCGCCGACGCAGACAATCCGGGGCTGGCCACGGTGCCGGGCTTGCCGGCCATCCGGTTCATTACGCGCGCGCACACCGGCAGCCTTCGCTACTGCGCACTCGCGGTCTCAGACTCTACCGCGTGGTGCTGGGGCAGTGCGTCGCCGCCCGCACCTGTACCGGGGTCGTCCGGGCTGACGCTGATGCACAGCGGGCTCAGCTCGGCTGGCCAGATGTACGCATGCGGGTTGCGTGCTGACAGTACAGCAGTGTGCTGGGGACCAGCCCCTCTCGGTGACGGCACAACAAACGCTTCGACGACGCCCGTTTCCGTGGGTGGCGGCCTGCACTTCCAGGACTTGGCCGTTGGAGACGGCTTCGCGTGCGGATTGACCGCGAACGGAGACGTCTGGTGCTGGGGCAAGGACTGGGTGGATGAAGTGACCGGGCCGTCGGCCGTACTGGAGCCCGCGCTGGCAACGTCGGGAGTAAGCCAGCTCGCAGCAGACGAAATTTATGTCATCGCGCTCACGGGAAATGGGGTGGTGGCGTGGCAGGGACCTGGGTTCGATGCCGCGATACCCGGAAGCACGGACATCAGTGGATTGGCTGGCCTGCCGGTGGCGTTCTTTGCCCTTAATTCCAACACCTGCCTGCAGCTCGAGGACGGACAGGTCTATTGCTGGGACGAAATGTGGGACCGATCGAGCAGCTTGAGGTACGGAGTTTATACGCCGGTGCAGCCGGTGCCGGAGTGAGCTGAGAGTTAGGCGTTGAGAGCTAAGAGCTAAGAGCTAAGAGCTAAGAGTTACGAGTAGCTAGCATCGCTCAGCCCTCAGCCCTCAGCTCTCAGCTCTCAGCTCTAGACCGCCTCCTCCAGCTCCGTCTCCAGCTCCTGCCGCCGGAGCAGTTCCCAGTACCGGCCTCCCAGCTGCATCAGCTCAAGGTGGGTACCGCGCTCCACGATCTTTCCATCGTCCAGCACCAGGATCACGTCGGCATCCCGCACGGCAGCCAGGCGGTGCGAAATCACCACGCTGGTCCGGCGCTCCAGCGCACTTCGCAGGCCCTGAAGAATGCCCGCTTCGGTCTGCGCATCCACCGCGCTCAAGGCGTCGTCGAGCACGAAGACGGGAGGATTCTGGGCCAGGGCGCGGGCGATCGCCGCGCGCTGTTTCTGTCCACCCGAGAGATTGACGCCACGCTCGCCCAGCATCGTATCGTAGCCGTTGGGAAGCAGCGGCAGCGCTTCGCTCAGCTGCGCGACATCTGCCGCCCGCTCGAGTCGTCCGTCGTCCGGTGCGCCCAGCAGGATGTTGTTACGGATGCTGTCGCTGAACAGGAACGTCTCTTGCGGCACGAACCCGATGTTCCGGCGCAGCTCTTCCAGCGGCAACGTCCGGACATCCACCCCGTCGAGGGTAATCCGCCCGCGGTCGGCGTCGTAGATTCGTACCAGCAGCTCGGCGAGCGTGCTCTTGCCAGCGCCCGTCGCGCCCACGATGGCCAGCGAGCCACCGGCCGGCAGGTCGAAGGTGATGTCCTCGAGAATCCAGCCCCGGTCCAGCGCCGCCGGATAGCGGAACCAGACCCCTTCGAAGGCGACGCGGCGCCCCGCTGCGGCGGGCGGCAGGACGACCGGCGCAGCCGGCGATGCGATGCCCACCGGCTCATCCATCAGCGCATTGATCCGTCCCATGGACGCCGCGCCCCGCTGCACCAGGTTTACCACCCAGCCCAGCGCGATCATCGGCCAGATCAGCATGGCGAGGTATACCCCGAACGCCACGAACTCGCCCACCGTCACGGCGCCGGTAATGACCAGCCGGCCGCCGGCATAGAGCAGCGCCACCATGCCGAGGCCGCCCAGCATGGCGAGCAGGGGATGAAACATTCCCTGGATCCGGGCAAGCGAGAGGTTCCGCTCGGTGTACTCCTCGTTCAGCGCCCGGAAATGGCGGCTCTCGGCCGCTTCCTGCCGGTAGGCGCGCACAATCCGCACGCCGGACAGGTTTTCGTGCGCGTGGGTCGTGAGGTCGGAAAACTGTGCCTGGATGACCTCGCTCCGGCGATGAATGGCCCGGCCAAAGCGAGACATGACGACGGGGAGTGCAGCCAATGGCACCAGCGCCAGGAGGCTCAAGAGCGGGCTGATATGCACCATGACCGGCACCACGATCAGGGAGCGGATGACGGTATCGGCCAGGTACATGAGCGCCGGGCCCGCCACCATTCGCACCGCCAGCAGGTCGTTGGTTGTGCGCGCCATCACATCGCCGGTCGGGTACCGGTCATAGAATTCGGCGGATTGTCCCTGTAAATAGGCGTAGAGCCGGTTGCGCAGGTCGTACTCGACCCGCCGGCTGCTGCTGTTGAGCAGCTCGCGCATGCCGTAGCGCGCCACGCCGCCCACGGCGGCCACTCCAAGCAGGAGCAGGGCGGCCGATTGTACATTTGAGAAGGGACCGCCGTGCGCCAGGACATCGATGCCGCGCTGCAGGAAGTGCGGGCCGAGGGTGCTGAACAGGTTGGACAGCACCACCAGCAGGAGGCCCCAGGCATAGATCGCGCGGTACTTGCGGAGATAGGGAACGAGAGCACGGAGGGCACGCATCGTGCCCGGAATGTCCAATGAATCGCCGTGTCAGGCAAGCCAACACACGTCAGGAGGAATGGATGTCGAGAACCATGCTGGCATTGATCGGGGCCGTCGCCATCGCGGCGTGCTCCGGCGGGGACCGCAATGACACTGCGGTCGCGGACAGCCTTAACCGGGACCTGCAGATGGCGCCGGTGGACACGTCGGCGGCGCTGAATGACCAGCCGTCGGACACGGCCGTTGCGCCGGCCGCCCCGGCCACCAGCTCTACCAAGCCCAACACGCCACCGGCTCCGAAGCCCAAGCCGACGGCTGAGGCGCCGGCGGCGCCCAGGCCGTCCACCAGCCGTTCGCTCGCTGCTGGCGAATCGTTTGCCGCCAGCACCTCGAGCCCCATCAGCTCGGCGACCAACAAGGTTGGTGAGACGGTGACGGCCAAGGTGGCCAACGACGTGAAGGATGGCTCAGGGCGCGTCGTGATTCCCGCAGGCTCGGTGGTCACGCTCCAGATCAGCGCCATCAAGCCGTCCGACAGCAAGAGCGACAACAGCGGCACGCTGACGCTGGCCGCCACCAGTGTTTCCATCAACGGCACCGACTATGACCTCTCGGGAGGCGTGTCCGGACTGGATACCCACCTCGAAGGCCGGAAGGTGGATGCCAATGATGCGGCCAAGGTCGGCGCTGGTGCGGCGGCTGGTGCGATCGTAGGCCGGGTGCTGGGTGGGAGTGGGAAGGGTGCCGTCATCGGCGGCGTGGTCGGTGGTGCGGTGGGCGCCCAGCGCGCAGTCGAAACCAAGGACCGCGACGTGGTCCTGCCGGTCGGCAGCAGCGTGACGATTACGCTGAACGATACGTTTTCGCGGTCGTAACGCTGGCTGGCGTACCGATGCAGGTAGGGGCGGCCCGCGGGCCGCCCCTACCAGTTTCGGAACCCAACCCGAGCATCAATACGCCGCCCCGCCCCCGCCATACCGTGGATCGCTCACGCCCTCCCAGCCCCCGCTGGTGCGGATAATCGCTTCCACATCGCCCGAATAGCCGCCTTCCTCGACGTGATAACCCCGGGCCTTGAGGTCGGCGATGGTTGCACTCGAGAATCCGTTCCGCTCCAGCCGGACCACGTCGGGAAGGGCCTGGTGATGCATCCGTGGCGCCGCCACGGCATCGGCCAGCGACATGTGATGATCGATCACGTTGGAAATCACGTGATATACCATCGTGATGATCCGCGGGCCGCCTGGCGTGCCCGCCACCATGTACAGGTCATCGGCCGAATCCAGCACGATGCTCGGCGTCATCGCCGAGAGCATGCGCTTGCCCGGTTCCACGCCATTGGCTTCGCCCTGCACCAGCCCGAACATGTTGGGCTTGCCTGGTGCCGTGGCGAAGTCATCCATCTCGTCATTGAGCAGGAAACCGGCACCCGTGACCGTCACGCCGCTACCGTAGCTGTTGTTGAGCGTGGTGGTGGTGCTCACCGCATTGCCGTTGGCATCGACGACGCTGTAGTGCGTGGTGGAGCTTCCGGTGGGGAGACTGGGATCGAACTTGGGCGTGGTACCGGCCTTGTCGCCGATACGGGAGCGGATGGAGTCGGCGTACGTCTTGGACAGCAGCCTCGCCAGCGGCATGTCGAGGAACGCGGGATCGCCCAGGTACATGTTGCGATCGGTGAACGCCTGCCGCATGGCCTCGGTCTCCCGGTGCAGCAGCTCGCCGGTGCCGAACGCGGGAAGGCTGGGCCATCCTTCCATGATGTTGAGGATTTCACCCATCGTCACGCCGCCCGACGACGCCGGCGGCATTGAGTACACCGTGTAGCCGCGGTAGGTGACTCGCACCGGGTCGCGCCAGATTGCCTTATAGTTGGCCAGGTCCTCGTGGGAGATCAGCCCGCCGCCAAGGTCCATTTCCTTCACGATCAGGTCCGCGACGGCGCCCTTGTAGAAGCCATCCCGGCCCTGGTCACGAATCGCCGTGAGCGTCCGGGCGAGGTCGGGCTGGCGCCAGACAGTCCCCGGCTGCGGGGCGTGACCCTTGTTGGGGAGGAACTTCCGGCGGGAAGCGGGAAAGAGGAAGAGCATCTCGCGCGATCCCTCGATGGAGCGGAACCGGAACGAGTCCACCGCGAAGCCATCGGCCGCAAGCCGGACTGCCGGCTCCACCACATCGCGCCACGGCAGCTTGCCAAAGCGGCGGTGGGCTTCCGCCATGCCTGCCACCGAACCCGGCACGCCGGCGGCAAGATGCCCCACGATGCTCAGGTTGGTCGGATTGCCGCGCAGGTCCATGTACATGTCCGGCGTGGACCGGCCAGGCGCCACTTCGCGGTAATCCAGCGTGAAGACGCCGCCGTCCTTGAGCCGGATGACCATGAACCCGCCGCCGCCGATGTTGCCGGCCTCCGGATGCACTACGGTGAGCGCAAAGCCCACGGCCACGGCAGCGTCCACCGCGTTGCCGCCCTTCTGGAGGATGTCGCGGCCCACCTGGCTCGCGATCTCGTTGCCCGAAACCACGACGGCATGTGAGCCCTCGACCACCCGCGACTTGCCGCTGAGCGGCCACGAGGCGCTCATCCCCTGCGCGCCGGAGCCTCGTTCAGCGGTGCTGGTGTAGCCGGTGTTACTGGCGCATGCAGGCGCCAGCACGATGCACAGGGAGACCAAAGCGCGACGAAGCACGGGCACCTCGCAGGAATTCATCGGGAAGGGGAGAGGGGAGGGCCGCAGTTGCTCCGGCCGCTCTGCGGCCCCTAATTTAGCGTCGCTCGCGCCTTGGCACACCCTCTGACCCCGATCCATGACCAACCACATCCGCGACACCCGCCTCACCGAGCAGCGCAACCCGCGCACCCAGCGGATCGACACCGCCTCGCCCCGCGAGATCGTGGACCTCATCAACGCCGAGGATGGACGCGTGGCCGGGGCGGTCGCCGCGGCTGCGGACGACGTGACCCGGGCACTCGAACTCACCGAGGCCGCGTTCCGGTCGGGCGGTCGCCTGATCTATGTCGGTGCCGGCACCAGCGGCCGGCTTGGCGTGCTGGATGCCACCGAGTGCCCGCCGACCTTCGGTTCACCGCCTGACCTGGTCCAGGGACTCATCGCAGGCGGTGACGCGGCACTCAGGCGCTCGGTCGAAGGCGCCGAGGACGATCCCGGCGCCGCCCGTGAGGCAATCGAACAGCTGAAGGTTGGCAGCAGCGATTTCGTGCTCGGCATCGCGGCGAGCGGGACCACGCCGTATGTGCGCGCGGCGCTCGAAGAGGCGAAGACGCTCGGTGCGCGTACGGGGTTCCTGACCTGCTCCGAGCCGCCTCCGGGAATGCGCGA
>DASSHL010000421.1:0-3003 GCA_035692845.1 Gemmatimonadales bacterium | reverse complement strand
TTCACTGACGGTGGCTCGCATCGTCGCGGAGGCGCATCGCCAGGGGATGCTGGTCTGGGCCCATGCCGCGCTCCGGCCTGCCATGCCACGCGACGTTGCCGCGAGCGGCCTCGACGCCATGTCGCACGCCAATCTCGTCGCGCGCGCAATCCCCCCGGAACAACGGAAGGCCTTGCAGGATTCCGCCATGATTAATGTGGTGCTGGGGGTGCCCGCCCTCGATTCCGTGCTTCGGGTGATGGCTGCCCGCCCGATCATGTTTGATCCGACGCTGTTCGTCATGAAGGAGATCGGTGGCCTCGATCTGGCTGCGGCCGTCACGCGGCGTGCGCACCACCTTGGCGTCCCCATCTCGACCGGCACTGACAGCATCGCGGCCGCCGACAGCTCGGCGCTGCCGAACGTGCATGAGGAGATTGCGTTGCTGGTGCGGGAGGCCGGCTTCACGCCGGCCGAAGCGCTGGTGGCGGCGACGGAAAACGGCGCGCGGACACTGGGGATCTTTGGTCACGTCGGGTCACTGACGCCGGGAAAGCGCGCGGACCTCGTCGTGCTGGCCAGCGACCCGCTGGAGGACATCGCCAACACGCGATCGGTCCGGCTGGTCATCAAGCGTGGAGAGATATTCCGGCGGGACCGCTGAGCCGCCGGTACCTGTCATCACTGTTCGCGTGAGAAGCCGTAGAAGTAGCCGCCGATCGCGCCGACCACGACACCGATCGGACCGGTGATGAACAACCCGAGCAGCGGGCCCTGATTGGCGTCAGGCGTAAAGATGATGGGCCCGAAGAATCCACCGATGAAGCCGATGGCACCCACGATGGCGGCGCCGATACCGGCGGTCACGAACGGCCCGCCGTCGAGTGATTCGGTGCGGCGCCAGACGAAGCGGGCTGCGAAGAAGGCCGCCACCACCGCCAGGATCATCGCGAGGATCATGGCAAGCTCGAGCTTGCCGCCCATCGTAATCAGCGATCCCGGCACCCAGAAGGTGAAGAAGTACACGGCGACGAACGTCGCGCCGGTCAGGATGATGCGTCCCAGCTCCTTCATGCCTTGCTCCGGGTCATGTGGTGAGTTGTCATCGTTCGCGCGGTGGTCGCTGGCTGAGGACTGAGGGCTTGGGGTAGTGTCGTCGCTCAGCTCTCAGCTCCATGATCAGCAATGCACTGTCGGCGGTGCCGCGACCAGCAGCGCACGGAACCGCCGGTCGTTTCGGAGCGGATCGAAGGGCGGATCGCAGCGAAGGTGGTACTGGAAGTGCAGGTCCTCGCGCGGTGAATAGCTCTCGAGCCATCTCTCGGCCCTGTCTTTCTCACCGAGCGCGGCATGGGCCTGCGCCACGTAGACCGCGAGATGCGCCTGCAGGGGGACGTAGCCAGCGGCAAGTGAATCGACCCCTTGCATGGTTGTCCGGGCCCGCGCGGTCGCTCCTTCGCGTGCCTCGGCGAGAGCCCGCCCGGCCAGGGCAATGACGACCTCCACGTCCGAACTGACCCGTCGCGCGGCCTCGAATGAGGCGACGGCCTTGGCGTAGTCGCCCCGCTCGATCGCAACGTATCCCTCAGTGCCGCGTGCGGTCAGGTAGCCGGGATCGAGCGCGACGGCGCTGTCCACCCACGCGGCGGCGCTGTCGTACTGGCGCTGCCAGTAGAATCCCAGTGCGAGAAAGGTGAGGCATTGCGGGAAGGCGGGGTCTCTCGTCACGCACTGGTGCCACGTGGCAATGGCGCTGTCGAGATCGCCCCGATCGTTCAGGGCGATAGCGAGGTTGTGCCACGCGGACACATTGGAAGAATCGAGCGCGATCGCCCGGCGGGCGGACTGGACCGGACCTCTCGCATCGGTCGGGTCGATGGCCCGGCTCACGATGGCGCGGGTGACCCAGGCGTCGGCGCTCGCCGGGGCGAGGGACAGGGCGCGGTCGCTCGCGGTCACGGCCAGGCGCAACATGCCGTCCCACGACACGCCCGGGATCGCGAACTGGCGGCTCTTGGCCTGGACATACATGCGAGCGAGGCCACTCCACGCGTCGGCGTAGCCGGAATCCCGGGCCAGTGCCGCCGAGTACGCCGCAACCGCGTCACGGGCGCCTTCCGGTGTCCGGCGATTGTATCCCGCGACTCCGCGATGGTAGAGTGCCACAACCTCGGGATTCGGCACGGGGGTGCGAGCCGCTGCGGTACGGCGCCACAGCAGGAAGCCAGCGAAGCCCGCGATGGCGATGACGGCTGCGGACACCGCGAGCGTCCATCTCCCGCGCGGGGCGCGCACCGGTGTGACGGTCTCGGCGGTGTCGGGCGCGCGAAATGCGGTCGCGAACGCGGCCACGGATTCGAAACGATCCGCCGGGACCCGTTCCAGCGCCTTGAGCACCGCGCGTTCGACGGTCGTCGGTACCGCGGGCCGCACCGGGCGGATCGCCCGGGCAGTCTCGGCGAATCGCCGCGCGACAACCGCCTGTGCCGTGGGTCCCGTGAAGGGCGGCTCGCCCGCCAGCATCTCGTACAGCACGCAGGCGAGACTGTACTGATCGCTTCGCGCATCCACGACGCCGGCGGCCGCCTGCTCCGGACTCATGTAGGCGGGCGTCCCGATGGCGAGTCCGGTACTGGTGAGGCGGTCGTCCCCCGTCTCGATGAGCGCCTTGGCGATCCCGAAGTCCACGACGTAGGTGGTGCCGTCCGCGAGCATCACGTTTTCCGGTTTGATATCGCGGTGCACGACGCCATGCTGGTGCGCCGACTCCAGCACGCGCGCCACATCTTCCGTGATGCGCAGCGCCGTCTCCACCGGCAATTGCTGCTCCCGGAGCAGCCGGCCCCGGAGCGACTCGCCGGCGATGTACGGCATGGCATACCAGGGAAGCCGAGCGCCGGTGGCGGTGGTGAGCACGCCGGAGTCGAGGACCGGCACGATGTTGGCGTGCTGCAGCTGGGCGGTGAGCCGCACTTCGCGGACGAACCGGTCCACCCCAATAGCGCTGGCGAGCTCCGGCTGCAT
>DASSHL010000420.1:0-2634 GCA_035692845.1 Gemmatimonadales bacterium | reverse complement strand
TTCGGTGCCGTCCCGCTCGCTGTCGATCAGCCGCTGGGCGATACTGGCGTGCAAGATCCGGCGCATCGCGCTGGGTACGCCCATGTACGCCTGGGCCCGGATCATCTCATTCACGAACTCGAGTCCGTCACCCCCGTCGCGGAGTACCCGCAGCTCAGTGAGCCGGGACATGCCACCCATGGTCTGGCCGAGCGAGAGATCCGCCAGCGAGTACATGGCGATGTCGTTCACGCGATGACCCAGGATAGCGGCCAGGTTCAGCACATTACGAGTGCTGGGGTCGAGCGACTGGGCGATGCGATCGTAGAGCTGCCGGAACGTTTCCGTGGGTGCACTGTCGGCATCTGGCTGCGGCGTCATGGCATCCAGCGAGAGCGCCAGGGAACGCTCGCCCCGCTCCTGCCAGTCCTGGCATAGCAGCTCCAGCACCATGGGATAGCCCCGGGCTGCCCGGATGAGGGCGCGCCGAGTGGCGGCGTTGGGCTGCGAAGCCGCCGGGAGGGAGAGCGCCGTCACCATCCGGTCGCAGTCGTCCGGTGACATGGGCGCAAGCTCGATGGTGACGGTGCCACACTGGCTCAGGCTCTCTCGAAGCCGGATGGCATGCGGAGACTGGCCGAGTTCGCTCGCCCGGGCAATGAAGACCAGCATCACTTGCTGGCCCTTCACGCGTCGCAGGAGATGATGCAGAAGGGCCAGGCTGGCGTCATCCGCCAGGTGGTGGTCGTCGATGACCACGATCAACGGATGCTCGTCAGCCACCGCCGTCACCAGCTCGTGCAAGGCCTCGGCGATGCGGAGCCGGGCGGTTTCACCTATGCTGTCGGATGGTGCCGGGATGTTGGGGAAGCGGCGCCGGATCTCGGGCACCGCCTGGGCAAGGTCGGCAAGTGATTCGGGGGAAGCGCCGCTGGCGCCCGGCCGCTCGAGGAGGCTTCGCACGAGCCCGCCAATGGCGGCGTACGGAATCTCCCGCTCCATGTCATAGCACTGGACTCGCGCAGACGAAGCGCCTTCCAGTCCAGCTGCCGTGGTGAGACGCTCCACCAGCGTGGTCTTGCCGATGCCCGATTCACCCAGCACATGGGCATGCCCCTCTTCGCCTCGCTGCATCCGCTCCCAGGTTTCGTAGAGCAGCAAGTGCTCACGGCCGCGCCCGATGAACGGGCGGTCCTTCCACTGGTCGATGCGGACTGAGGCGATGGAGTGTTGCGCCGTGCGCTCCCAGCCACGCTTTCTGAGCCTCAGGGCCATGCCCTCCAGGCGTTCGGAGGGAACGGCGCCAAGCTCTTCGTGCAGGCGCTCGCGCCAAGCCTCGAAAATCTTCAGCGCGTTGACCCGGTCACCCGCAAAGGCGCGTGCCTCCATCTTGGCTCGTACCGCTTCTTCGCTCAGCTCGTCGAGCGCGAGCATGCGATCAGCGAGCTGCTCGATCTGCTGGCTGTCGCCGGTACGCCGGCATCGGTCCATGAGCAGCACCAGGCCGTCGCGAATGCGGGGGTGCCAATGGGCTCGCTGCTGCTCGCGCCAGAGCATGAAACCGGCGGCGTCCGGCACCTCGAAGCCGTCGAGAAAGGCGGCCACATCCAGCGGCGGTGTGACGTCATCGCCCAGGATCTGGCCGCCATACAGCCGGTTGAGGTCAACATCCAGCTGGGGAAAGCTCCAGCGCACGCCGTTGGCATTGGCGTCGAACACTTCCTGTCCGAATGCTGCCCGCAGTGACGTGAGTGCCGTCGCGACCGAGTGCCGGGCATCTGCCTCGGGCAGGTTGGACCAGAGCAGTTCCGCCAGCTTCTCCCGCTGGTGGCGCCGGTCGCTCTCCAGCACCAGGTAGATCAGCAATGCCATGTGCTTCCGCACCTTGATGCGGAGCGCCTGCCCGTCCGCCCGCGTCAACGCCGGCTCACCCAGGCACTTGAGCTGAAAACGCATGGTCATGGGCATGAATATGCCGCTGGCGGGTAAAATGGGAATAAACGACGGGCGTGGGGCGTGGGGCGTGAGGGCTGAGAGACTCGTGACCCGTGACTTGCGACCCCCATGCCCCATGCCTCACGCCCCATGCCCCCCATGGCCCACCCGTTGCCCTATGGCGAGGCGGCTATTCCTGACGCCAGCGTGCAGCGGTTTGCGCGCTTGGCTCAACTGTGTGCACCATCGCGTCTTGCGACTCGAGGTCCGCCTCCCGCGCCTCGCGTCCGATGACCGTGACCCCTGATTACCCAGGAGACCCGCATGGCTTTCTGCAAGACCCGCGCGGCCGTGGCCGCCCTGTCCGTGGCCCTCCTCGCCGCCTGCGGCGACTCGGGCCCGAGCCAGTTCAACGCCTCGGCAATGAACAGCGACCTGGCCGAGCTCACCAGCGTCGAGACCAACACCGACCTGAGCCAGGTGCTCAGCGGCGTCGGTCAGGTACTCGACGGGCCAGCGGTGGCGAGCATCGGCAGCCTTGCCATCCGGCCCCTCAAGGCCAGCGACGCCAAGCTGACACTGGCGACCCTCAAGCGCGTTCGCAGCCAGCCTGCCATCAGCGCCTCGGCCGCGATCCCGCCGGAAGCCGCCGGCAAGACCTGGGTCTACAATTCGGAAACTCAGGCCTATGAGGTCTCCGACCTGACCGGTGCCCCATCC
>DASSHL010000419.1:0-2705 GCA_035692845.1 Gemmatimonadales bacterium | reverse complement strand
CTGCTCCACGGCGTCCTGCAGCATACGCTGTATCACGCCGGTCAGATGGCGATGATGCGGCGGCTGGCGGGTGGGTGACGGAGCGGCTCGGCGGCTCGGCGGCGGCGCGACCGCGAGCAACAAACGGTTGGGTCTCGGACGCTCTCCGATCCCTCCCTCCACGGGCGTTCCTCATAGCGCTCGTGACACGGGGCCTCATTATCTGGGCCGGCATGCGCGTGGCGCTGGCGCTCGGAATCGTCATGCTCGACGCCGGCGCACCCTTTCAGCTCCCGGCGAGCGTCGCATGCACAGTGGTGCTGGTCGCAGGCACACTCGCCTGGTGCGAGATTCGTCGCCGCCGTGAGCATTTGCTGCTGGGGAATCTCGGCATCAGCCGACCGACCCTTTTCCTCACCGGTCTGCTGCCCGCCGCCCTCGTGGAATCTCTGATCCTGCTGGCCGAGCATGTACCGGCTTGAGGTCGATAGCGTGACCCGCCACTTCGGCACGCGTCGCGTACTCACCAATGCATCACTGCGGGCCTCGCCAGGTCGCCTGATGCACCTGGTGGGGCCCAATGGGACGGGCAAGACGACACTCCTGCGGATCGCAGCAGGATGCTTGCGCGCGGAGATTGGCCGGGTCAACGTCAATAGCCGGTGGATCCAGCGGCCCACGCTTGCCCGTATGGCCCGGGCCGGAGTCTTCTTCATGCCTGAAGGGTCCCTGCTCACCCCCTCCATGCCGCTGACCAGGCAGCTCATGGCGACGGCTGAGCGCTCCGGAACATCGCACCTGATCGGATCCGTGAGCGAGCAGCTCTCGCTCGATGATCTTGGCGCTCGCTCGCCCGGCCAGATGTCCGTGGGTGAACAGCGACGCGCCACGCTCGGGCTTGCCATCCTCCGCAACCCAGACGTCCTCCTGGCTGACGAACCGCTGCGCGGAATTGATCCTATTGATTCGGAGCGCATGCTCGAAGCCATGCAGCAACTGGCCAGGCAGGGCGCCGCTATCGTCGTCACGGGGCACGAAACGTCCTTGCTGACGGAATTTTGCGACGAGACGTATTCGATGTGAGCTGAGAGTTGATTGCTTACCGTCGACCGTCGACGGTCGACCACACACCGTGAGGACAACCGATGAATGAGACCCTCTTCGCCATCATCCGGCTGATTCACATCCTGGCCGGCGTACTCTGGGTCGGCGCTGCGGTCATGCTGGCCTTCTTCGTCGGCCCAGCCGCGGGCAGCGCCGGGCCCGCGGGCGGCGCGCTGATGGACCAGCTGGTTCGCGTGCGCAAGCTGCCGGCCTACATGGCCAGCATGGCAGGGCTCACGGTGCTCGCCGGCATCGGCCTGATGTGGATGCATGGCGCAGCCACGGATGGCGGCTGGATGCGGACATCGTCCGGCAAGCTGTTCATGTGGGGCGCGCTGGTGGCGATCGTCGGCTTCGTCTGGGGAATGGTCATGGCATCACGGCTCGCCAAGCGCATGACCGCGCGGACCGCTGCCTTGGCAGCCGCCGGACGGGCACCAACAGCGGAAGAGCAGGCTGAGATCCGCCAGGGCTTTGCCAGGCTGAGCTTCCACACCCGTGGCGCCGCCATCGTGCTGGTCATCGCCGCGGCGATGATGGCATTGGCGCGGTACATCTGAGGGATTAGGGATTAGAGGTTAGGGGTTAGGGACTGGAGGCGAGATCGAAGCCCTCATTGTTAACCCCGGGCCCTGATCCCTAGCTCCTCGCCCCTAATCCCTAGCCCCTAGCCCCTGGCCCCTGCTTCAGCATGATCCACCACTTCCGTCACCCCCATCTCCCGGGCGCAATGGGCGCAGCAGAAGAAGGTTCCCTTGGCCTCGACTCCGTGCCCGGCGATCTTGCAGCCGCAGTGCGCGCAGACGGGCGCGAGCTTGTGAATGGCGCATTCGAAACTGTCGAAGACGTGCTTCTCTCCAGCGGCTATGACTTCAAATGACAGATAGTAGTCATTCCCGCAGACTTCACAGCGAGCCATCGGCCCCTCCTGGTCAAGGCAGCCACATGCTGCCATCCCAATACTGGCTCGGCACGCCTGCTCGCGCCACCCCGCTCATCGCGCTGACTGCGCTGACGCTGGTGGCGTTCGCAGCCAATTCCCTCCTCTGCCGCGCCGCATTGCGCAGTTCGCTCGTCGATCCCGCCAGTTTCACCGCGATACGCCTCGCCAGCGGCGCCGTGGTGCTTGGACTGCTGTTGCTGTGTCGCCGAGCACCGCCGACGGGCGAGACATCGGGGGCGTCATGGGGTTCGGCCCTCGCCCTTGCTGCGTACGCCATCTTCTTTTCCCTGGCGTTCGTGCGCATCGGTGCCGGCGTAGGCGCGCTGATACTTTTCGGTGCGGTACAGGTCTCCATGATCGGCTGGAGCATGGTGGGATCCGAATTCCCCTCGATGGCAGAAGCGCTGGGCCTGCTGCTCTCGCTCGCGGGACTGGCATGGCTCACCCTGCCGCACGCGGTGGCACCAGATCCGCTCGGCGCGGCGCTCATGGGCGTGGCCGGCATCGCGTGGGGCAGTTACAGTCTCCGCGGCCGGCGGGTCCGGGCACCGATTCGCGCCACTGCCGGCAACTTCATGATGGCTGTGCCGCTGGCGGTGATGCCCGTCCTGCTCAGCGTGGCATCGCTCCGGGTCACCAGTGAGGGCCTGATCCTGGCCGTCATTTCCGGCGCAGTGAC
>DASSHL010000418.1:0-4862 GCA_035692845.1 Gemmatimonadales bacterium | reverse complement strand
GAATTTCTGGGGCACCGGCCACTGGTCGCTCGCCATGGCACCCGCAGTGGGTGCCGCCATGGTGGGTTCGCTCTTCTCCAGTGACTCCTGGAACAACGTGACCTTCGCGGCGGCGGAAGTCAGGAACCCCACCCGCAACCTGCCGCGCGCGCTTGCGCTTGGCACCATCCTGGTCACGCTGCTCTATATCCTGGCCAACCTGAGCTACCTCAGCGTGCTGCCATTCCACGGCGAGCCTGATGGCACTACCACGCTGGCCCGCGGCATCCAGTACGCGTCGCAGGACCGGGTCGGGTCGGCGGCGATGGCGGCGATGTTCGGTTCCGTGGGTGCCGCGATCATGGCCGTGGCCATCGTGATCTCGACGCTCGGCTGCAACGCCGGGCTGGTGCTCGCGGGCCCGCGGGTGTTTTTCGCCATGGCCGAAGACAAGCTGTTCTTCCGGAAGGCGGGCATGCTCAATGAGTATCGTACGCCGGCGTTCAGCCTCTGGACCCAGGCCATCTGGGCGTCGGTGCTCTGCCTCAGCGGCACGTACAACCAGCTGCTGGACTACGTGATCTTTGCCCAGCTCATCTTCTACGCGCTCACCATCATGGCGCTGTTCCGCCTGCGCCGGGTCCGTGCTGACCTGCCCAGGCCGGTCAAGGCCTTCGGATATCCGGTGGTGCCGGGTCTTTACCTCCTGGCCCTCCTTTTTCTCGCGGTGGTGCTGCTGATCGAGAAACCGCTCTACACCTCGGCCGGGTTGGTGATCGTGGCGCTGGGGATTCCGGTCTACCTCGTCTGGCGCCGGACTGCCGGCCGCGCTTGATTTCGGCGCGCCGGGCCTCTAGTGTTGGGGATGGAATCCATGATTTTCGGCCCTCTCGCGGCCCCGCAGGGGCGCCGGGGGGCCGTTGTGCATCGAGTCGCCGCGGCATGAGCCGGGTTCGTCCCACACCGGGGCTCACCTTCGACGACGTCCTGCTCTTGCCCAGGCACTCGACCGTCCACCCCAGGGACGTGTCCGTCATCACCCGCCTGACCCGCAAGATCCCGCTCAACATTCCGCTCATCTCTGCCGCCATGGACACCGTCACCGAAGCCGACATGGCCATCGCCATGGCGCGGGCCGGGGGCATTGGCGTCATCCACAAGAACATGTCGGTCGAGCGACAGGCGGCCGAAGTGGACCGGGTGAAGCGCAGCGAGAGCGGGATGATCATGAACCCGATCACGCTGGGTCCCGAGCGGCCGGTGCGGGAAGCGGCGGCGCTGATGCGCCGCTTTCGCATATCCGGCGTGCCCATTGTGGACGGGAGCGGCCGCCTCGTGGGCATCATCACCAATCGCGACCTCCAGTTCGAGCGGAACCTCGACCAGCCCATCAAGGAAGCGATGACGAAGGAGCGCCTGGTCACCGCGCCGGTGGGCACGAGCCTCGAGGACGCCGAGCGGATCCTCGCCAAGCATCGCATCGAAAAGTTGCCCGTGGTGGACCAGGAGGGCGTGCTCAAGGGGCTGATCACCGTCAAGGACATCTTCAAGCGGCGTGACTTCCCCAATGCCAACAAGGACCAGCACGGCCGGCTCCGCGTCGCCGCGGCCGTAGGTGGCTCGCCGCGCGACAAGGCACGAGCGGCGGCGCTGCTCGACGCCGGCGCCGATGTGATCATCATTGATTCGGCGCACGGCCACAGCGAAGGCGTGCTGCAGACGCTTTCGCTCCTGCGCGAGGCCTTTCCCGATGCCCAGCTGATCGCCGGCAACATCGCCACCGAGGACGGCGCCCGCGAGCTGGTGCGCCGCGGGGCGGACGCGGTGAAGGTGGGCATCGGCCCCGGGAGCATCTGCACCACTCGCGTGGTCACCGGCGTGGGCGTGCCGCAGGTGACGGCCATCATGGACGCGCTCCGCGGCGCGGGCGACGTGCCGGTCATCGCCGACGGCGGCATCAAGTATTCGGGTGACGTGGTGAAGGCGCTCGCCTCTGGAGCGTCATCCGCCATGATGGGCTCCATGCTGGCAGGCACCGAGGAGAGCCCGGGCGAAAGCGTGCTCGCCGAGGGCCGCCGCTTCAAGATGATCCGCGGGATGGGGAGCCTCGCCGCCATGCAGGATGGCTCAGCCGACCGCTACTTCCAGGAAGGCGAACTGGCGCCGTCCAAGATGGTGCCGGAAGGCATCGAGGGACGGGTGCCGTACAAGGGCCCCGTCGCCGACGTCCTCTTCCAGATGGTGGGCGGGCTTCGGAGCGGGATGGGCTACTGCGGGGTAGGGGACATCGAGGCGCTGCGGCGGGACGTGGAGTTCGTGCAGATCACCTCCGCCGGCCTCCGCGAGTCGCACCCGCATGATGTGACGATCACCAGGGAAGCACCGAACTACAGCGCGTGAGGTCGCGCGTCTCGGGTCATGGGTCTCGCGACTCGTGACCCGCGACCCGCGACTCTTGATCACCACCATCCAACCCGTACCCACATGACCGACACCGCCAAGCCCCGCGAGCAGTGGGGTTCCCGCATCGGCCTGATTCTCGCCATGGCTGGCAACGCCGTGGGCCTGGGGAATTTTCTCCGCTTCCCCAACCAGCTCACGCAGAATGGCGGCGGAACGTTCATGATCCCGTACTTCATCGCATTCATCCTCGTGGGCATTCCGCTCATGTGGATCGAGTGGGGTGTGGGCCGGCACGGTGGACAGTATGGCGAAGGCTCCGTGCCCGGGATGTTCGACCGGCTCTGGAAAAACCCGCTCGCCAAGTATCTCGGTGTCCTCGGGCTGTTCATGCCGCTCATCGTGCTGATCTACTACTGCTACATCGAGTCGTGGACGCTGGCGTGGACGCTGTTCTCGGTGACCGGCGCCACGCGAGGCCTCGACCAGGCGGGCATGCGCCAGTTCCTCGCGTCCTACCAGGACCTGGGCAACCACAGCGTGCATGGGTTCCTGACGCCGTTCATCTTCTTCTTCATCACCATCGGCATCAACTTCTGGGTGGTGAGCAAGGGCCTCACGGCGGGTATCGAGCGCCTGGCCAAGATCGGCATGCCGATTCTCTTTGCCTTCGCTGCCATCCTGGTGATCCGGGTGCTCACGCTTGACTCACACCCCGAGATCGTGAACGGCGTGGCGACCGGCCAGATGGTGGGACCATGGCAGGGCCTCGACTGGATGTACAGCCCCGACTGGTCGGCGCTCAACAAGCCGAGTGTGTGGCTGGCGGCGGCGGGGCAGATATTCTTCACCCTCTCGGTGGGGATGGGCTCGCTCCAGGCCTACGCGTCATACCTCACCAAGAAGGACGACATCGCCCTCTCCGGGCTCGCCACCGCCGCCACTAACGAGACGGCCGAGGTGGTGCTGGGCGGCTCCCTGGCGATTCCGGCGATCGTCGCCTTCTTCGGGATCACCGGTGCGGTTGCCATTGCCAAGGGTGGTACCTTCGATCTCGGCTTCGTCGCCATGCCGCTGGTGTTCAACGAGCTGCCGGGTGGGGCCATGATGTCGACCGTGGCGGGCGTGATGTGGTTCGGGCTGCTCTTCTTTGCCGGGATCACGTCATCAGTTGCCATGGCAACGCCTGCACTTTCCTTCATGGAGGAGCACTTCGGGTGGAACCGGAAGCGGAGTGCCTGGACCATAGGCGCCGTGGCGATGCTGCTTGGGCTCTGCCACATCATCTGGTACACCGGCGGCTTCCTGGCGGAATGGGACTACTGGGCAGGAACCTTCGGTCTCGTCATATTGGCGCTGGTCGAGACGATCCTCTTCATGTGGGTGTACGGGCCGGACAACGCCTGGCGCGAGCTGCATGAGGGTGCATCGATCCGGATTCCGCGCGTCTTCAAGTTCATCATGACATACGTGACGCCGCTCTTCCTGCTGGTCATGATGGCGTGGTGGATCAAGCAGGATGCGCTGCCCACACTGCTGTACCAGGGAGTGCCGGAGGACCAGCATGCCACCCGGACGGCGTCCAGGCTGGTCATGCTCGGGATCCTCGTCCTGCAGCTCTTTCTCATTCGCGCGGCGTGGCGCCGGAAATCAGTGCCCACGCCTGCCACGGGAGCCAGCATATGAGCCTCGGATCGCTGCTGTTCATGCTGACCGCATGGATCTTTGTTCTCGGGCTCACCGTATGGAGCTTCTGGAAGCTGATGCAGACGCCGCAGGAGGAGAAACTGCCGCCTCCAGGAACGTCGTTGTAGGAAGGTCGCGGGTTACGAGTCGCGGGTCTTGAGCAGGACTCCCGTGACTCGCGACCCCTGACTCGCGACACAAGGCCCCCATCCACCTCTCACATAGCGAGCCAGCGTATGGGTCTCTGGGCCACGAAGTCCATTTCCGTCCTCAAGGCGGAAGCGGCTGAAACCGGGGAGCGGTCCCTCAACCGCAGTCTCGGCGCACTCAACCTCACCGCGCTCGGCATCGGCGCCATCATCGGTGCCGGCATCTTCGTCCTCACCGGCGTCGCCGCCGCACGATTTGCCGGCCCTGCCGTGCCGCTGTCGTTCATCGCGGCGGGCATCGCGTGCGCGTTTGCCGGGCTCTGCTACGCCGAAATGGCCAGCGCCGTGCCGGTGGCGGGCAGTGCGTACACCTATTCCTATGCCACAATGGGTGAGTTCATTGCCTGGATCATCGGCTGGGACCTGATCCTGGAATACTCGCTGGGGGCCGCCACCGTGGGTGTGGGGTGGGCCGGCTACTTCGTCAGCCTGATGGATTTTCTGGGTATCCACATCCCGTCACACTTTGCCGCCGCGCCCCTGTCGTACTGTACCGCCGCGGATGTGGCAAGCAGCCTTGGCGGCTGCGTCCAGGCTGGATTCGGCACGACGGGGGCCATCCTCAACATCCCGGCCATGGCCATCGTC
>DASSHL010000417.1:0-3505 GCA_035692845.1 Gemmatimonadales bacterium | reverse complement strand
CGCGGAGGTCGGTGGTGTGCCAGCCGTCCACGCGGATGCTGTTGGCGTCGTCGGCCCACACGCCGCCCGTCAGGCTCTCGTCCAGCGCGATCCATGCATCACCCACGGTACCTCGCACGCCGAGACGCAGGACCGAGTTCGGCACTCCGGCAAGGTGGTGCCCGGCCAGCGTCGTCGTGTCGGCGCCAGCCACGAGGGCGTAGTCGGTGAAGCGGTAATCTGACCAGGTCCACGCTGCCTGCGCAGTCCAGTGTGGCACGATCCGCACCGTGGCCGACGCCTCGATGCCGCGATTCCGGATGCGGCCGGCGTTGGTGTAGAACGAGCGCCCATTGGTTTCCTCGAATGGCACGATGGCATCGCGGATCCTGGCCTGATAGGCCGCCAGCGACCATTGCAGCCTGCTTGTCACGCCACGCGCGCCGAGCTCCAGTGAGGTCGTCCGCTGGGGCCCGAGCTCGGGATTGAATCCGCCCGCGCCGGTCTGCTGGATGGCGAGCTCGGTGGTGGTGGGTGTCTCATACGACGTGGAGATGTTGACGTACGGGACGAGCCAGCGCGCGAGGACTCGGCTCAGTCCGCCGCTGCCACTCCAGGCGCTCATGCTCCGGTGGCCGGAGTCGTCGCTGCCGTCGGCCGTCAGGCGATCGCGCACCCGGAACCTGACCATGTCGTAGCGCACTCCGGCTTCGAACAGCCACGCCGGCGTGGGAGCCCACGTTGCCCGCACGAACGGCCCCAGTTCCGTGGTGTACTCGAGCTGGTTCAGCGTGGTCTCGGAGGGCGTCCCCGCATTCGGTGTGACGTTGCGACGATCATCCCTGAGCCATTGGGCGTCCGCGCCAAGCGACACGGTGGGGGCAGTGGAGAGCTGCGGTCGGTGCGTAGCCAGTGCCCGGAGCCCTCCGACCCGACGCCAGATCCGCACCAGGGTGTTACTCGCGAGCGGGTTGTCCAGGTCGCGCAGCAGGCCGAACGCCATGAGCTCGAGATTGTTGCCGTGTGTGTCGTTGTGGGCAACCTGTACCGAGAGTTGCTGCTGCTTCACGTCCTTGCCGGCGTTGCGGAGCAGGTTGTTGGGCGCCGCCGCATTGCGGCGAGCGGCATATTCGGCGAGTGTGAGCGCCCCGGGGTTATCTGCCCGGGGATCGTCGGCCGCGCTGAAATGCATGGCCAGCCGAGTGGCCGCTCCGTCATAGGCACCGCTCACGCTCAGCTGCCGAAGGTCGGCGGCGCTGTGCTCCCGGAATCCGTCGAGTGTGGTGCGGGAGAGCGAGGCGGTGCCGCTCAGCGGCCCTCGGCGGGCACTGCCCCAACCGCTCCACGTAAGCAGTCCGAACGAGCCACCCACGACGCGCGCCCTCCCGGAAAGCGGCGCGTCAGCCGCGCGAGCGGAAGTGAGGCTCACGACGCCGCCAGCGCCGTTGCCGTAGAGCGCGGACGACGAGCCGCGCAGCACCTCCACCCGGTCGACGGTGGAAAGGTCGACATTGGAGAGCTGGCTCTGCCCGTCCGGCAGCGTCTGGGGAACACCGTCGAGCAGCACCGTGACGCCCCGCGTCCCGAACGCCGCCCGGCTGCCGGCGCCACGGATCGAAATGCGCTGGTCGAGTGCGAAAGTGCCGCGATCAGCCACGAAGACGCCAGCCAGGTCGTTCAGCGTTTCCGCCAGGCCGGTGCCCACGCGGCCCCGTCGCAGCGCGATGGAATCGAGCACGCCCACCGCGCGCGGCAGTTGGCTGAGTGGCGCGGGAGCGCGGGTGACGACGGTGATGTCCGGCAGTGTCGGGATGGCCGTGTCGCGCGCGGTGGAGTCGGGTACCTGGGCACGGAGCGGCTGGGCGAGCAGGACAAGCAGGAGGGGTGAGTGACGGAACATGGGGATGATAGTCGACGGTCAACGGTCGACGGTCAACGGTCGGCCGTCGGCCACCTGCTCGCCTTGCCATCTTGTCCCCACTCCGTAACTTCTCTGTGCTACCGGTGATCCGGTCCCGTAGGTCCCCAGCCCTGAGGCATCCACGTGCTGTCCGATCGCTTCGACATCGAGCGCGAGCTCGGCCGCGGGGGAATGGGCACGGTCTACCTGGCCCACGACGAGCTCCTGGACCGTTCTGTTGCCATCAAGCTGCTGTCAGCCGAAGTCTCCTCCGCCATCGGATCGGACCGGTTTCACCGGGAGATTCACCTCACGGCCCGGCTGGTCCACCCCAACATCGTTCCGCTGTTCGACTCCGGCGAAAGCGACGGCTCGCTCTTTTATGTGATGCCGTTCCTCAATGGCGGCACGCTGCGCGAGCGACTGTCCGACAGCGGGCCGCTGCCGCCGGCCGACGTCATTCACGTTCTGTCCGACTTGTCCGAGGCGCTCGCGTATTCGCACGGCATGGGTGTGATCCATCGCGACCTCAAGCCGGAGAATATCTTCTGGTACGGCGGCCGAGCCATCCTGGCTGACTTCGGCATCGCGCTCAATACCGAGACCACGACCGGTGCGCTGACCCAGGCGGGCCTGGTTCTCGGGACCTCGTCCTACATGAGTCCGGAACAGGCCTCCGGCGAGCGGCCCGATGGCCGGGCCGACCTCTACAGCATGGGCTGCGTAGCGTTCGAGCTGCTGACCGGACGTCCGCCCTACACCGCGCAGAATACCGCCGCGCTCCTGGCGGCTCACGTGCTCGCGCCGATTCCGTCGGTGCGCTCCAGCCGGCCCGAGGTGGATCCGCGCCTGGATGCTCTCTGCCGCGACCTCATGGCCAAGGCCCCGGAGTCGCGTCCGCCAAGCGCGGCCGCCGTGCTCGATGTGCTGCGTGAACTGCACAATTCGGCCGAGCACATCAGCACCGTCGCGCGGGCGGTGCCGCCCACGCTCAAGCCCCGGCCAGAGCTGCCCGAGGAAGTCACGCAGCTCATCGCCAAGGGACGCGAGCTCAGCACCAATGCCACGCAGGGCGGCGAGGCCACGCGGCCTCGCCTCGAAATGGCCCGGGTCTATCTCGAAAAGGCCTGCGACCTCATGCCCTCCAGCTCCGAAGCGATGACCCAGCTCGCCGGCGTGCTCATGACGCAGGCGGCGCGTGGCTTCGTGGATCGGGAAGAGGGATTTCGCCGCGTGAGGGAGCTGCTGCTCAGCGCGCTCGCCCTCGACGACAACCTGGGCGAAGTTCACAGCACGCTTGGCATCCATTTTCTCTACTGGGAAGACGATTTCGAGGAAGCGGGGCGTGAACTGCGTCGGGGCGTCGAACTGGCGCCCGGCGACTCGTTCGGCCGCCGCTTCTATGCCGTCTGGCTCAAGATCGCGGGCCGGCTGAACGAGGCGCTCGAACAGATGCGGATCGCCGCGGACCTGGCCCCCCGCGCCGCATTTCAGCGCGTCGGCCTGGGCGACATCCTCATGGCGCTCGGCCGGTACGATGAATCCATTGTGCCGTTGCGTGAGGCCCTTCGCCTGGCCCCGGGATACGAAGCAGCGCTCGAACGGCTGGAAATGAGCTGCCACCGT
>DASSHL010000416.1:0-3564 GCA_035692845.1 Gemmatimonadales bacterium | reverse complement strand
GACGTCATACACACCGTATACCAGCGCCAATCCCGCGTACGCCCGCGCGAACGACGGATCCGCGTCCACCGCCTGCGTGAAGTACTGGATCGAGCGGTTGAGGTTGTCGACACCCCGCTCCATCCAGTAATACCGGCCCTTCAGGTACAGATCGTATGCCTCCTGGCTTGATGTGCCCCGGGCCACGCCTGTGGTATTGCCCGGCGGCGGGCCACCGAGCGTGGCGAGGACTGCCGCAATTGTCGCGCGGGTGAATTGATCCTGCACCGCGAACACATCGGCCGATCGGCTCTCGAACGTGCTGTCCCATACCACGCGCCCGTCGCGTGTGCTCACGAACTGTGGCCGCACGCGCAAGCGCTCCCCGGAGCGCTGCACCGTCCCGGTCACGATCGCCGAGACATCGAGCGCGCGGCCGATCTCCTGCGCGGTGGCCGATTTCCCCTTGAACGTGTAGGACGACACCCGCCCGGCCACGCTCAGTCCCGGCAGCCGGCGCAACGCCTGCGCGAGTTCGTCGGTGAGACCATCGCTGAAATAGTCATCGGCCGGATCGCCGCTGGTATTCACGAAGGGGAGCACCGCGACGGTTCGAAGGGAGCCGGCGCTTGCGCCTGCTCGCGCACCAGGCGGTCGCATGATGCGCCAGGCGAGCGCGCCCAGCACGAGCAGGGAGATCAGCGCTGCTGCCAGGAGCCGGATACGCGAGGGCCGCCGCCGCGGCACGGCGACTGGTGTACCGGACACGCCCAGCGCGCGGAGCACCTCGCGAGCACTCTGTGGCCGCATCGCCGGATCCTTGGCGAGCAGCCGCATCACGATGTCGGCGACCTCGGCGGGCACGCCAGCGCGTCGTGCGGTTACTGGTGCCGGCTGTTCGGTGAGATGTGCAGCCACCAGTGCCTGTGGCGACCGCGTGCCGAAAGGATGGGCACCACTGATGACCTCATAGGCGATCATGCCAAGCGCGTAGAGGTCGGCGCGATGATCAACCTCGGCGTCGCCCACTGCCTGCTCCGGCGCCATATAGGCCGGGGTGCCGATCGCCATTCCGGTTGAAGTGAGCCTGGTGCCTGGTGTGACGCCTTCCGGATCGACCGCGGTGGTCGCCGCCGCGACCGCCTTGGCGATCCCGAAGTCCGCGATGACCGCGTGGCCGCCCGAGAGAAGCACATTCTCCGGCTTGAGGTCACGGTGGACCACGCCGTGCTCATGCGCGTAGGCAAGGGCGTCGGCGAGTTCCCGGAGCAGCTGCAGTGCGTCGGGCAGCGGAAGCGCGCCTTCACGCCGAAGCCGCGCGTGGAGCGATTCCCCCTCGACGTACGGCATGACGTAATAGAGAAGCCCCTCCGCCTCTCCCGAGTCATGCACGCCGAGGATGTGGGGATGGGTCAGTCGTGCGGCGAAGCGGATCTCCCGCAGGAAGCGCTCGGCGCCCCAGTCGGCGCGCTCCGGGGCGAGCACCTTGATCGCCACGAGCCGATCGTGCCGCAGGTCGCGCGCGAGATACACGATGGCCATGCCGCCACGGCCGATCTCGCGCTCGAGCAGGTAGTGCTCCTCGAAGCTGCCGTCGAACAGGCGTTCCACGTCTGCCCATCGCTTCGACGGAACGTCGCGATGGCCGGCGGTGGTTTCGTCAGGTGCTGGATGCTCGGGCTCAGGGGGCGCCATGGGTCACCATGTTGAGGCGGCCATCCCTTCGCTTATCGCACCCGTTCGACGCCCGTATCCGTGATGCGGGCCCGGCAGGGACTTTCGGCGCAATTGAAGCCCAGCTCCTTCCATGCGGTGCCCTTGAGCCCGGTAGCCTTCCAGCCATTCTGCCCGTCGGCTGTCACCCGGAATACGAACGCGGCAGTTGTGTCAGGTCGCGTGAGCCACCCTTGCAAGCCGTGGTTGTCGATGACGATGCTGCGGCCGAAGAGTCTCGGCTTGTTCTCGCCGATGGCGGTCCAGGCGCAGCCCGACTCGCATGTGGCGTTCCACGCGGTGCCGTCGCGCACCAGCACGAGGGAGAACGAATCGCGACGAGCGGGGGTAGCCGCGGTCAGCGCGGCCAGCAGGACAGCGGGAACAATCCAGCGGATAAGGCGGCGGTACATCGTTACCTCCGGTGTTGCGATTGATCTTCCATCATACGCCGTGCGGGCGAAGCCGGAAAGACCGTAGCTGAGGGCTCCGAGTTATGTCCCCCACGCCCTATGCCCTGAACCCTAAGCCCTATTTCAGCCTCTCCAGCTTCCCCTTCCGCTTCACGACGTTCTTGTAATCCCATTGGATATCGCGTGCCTTGGCCAGCCAGCGCTCCAGTGCCGCCACGTCCACCTGGTCCGCCGCGGTGTATCGCGCTTCGGCGGCCTTGAAGGTCCCTTCTGGCGCCAGTCCATCTTCGTCGAACGACTGGCCACTCCAGAAGAGCAGGCGCACGCAGTTCTTGAGCTTGCTGTATCCCACGACAGGATTGCCGTCGAGGAACCAGACCGGATGCGCGTGCCAGATCCTGTTCTCCGCCTCGGGAAGATGGCGGTCGATCTGCTCGGCGAGAAGCTGGCAGATGGCGCGGTCGCCGGGAGACTGGGATGCGTTGTAGGTGCGAGTGTCGGGGTGCATGGGGGTCGAGGGTCGAGGGTCCAGGGTCGAGGGACGAGGGACGAGCGCCGCACTGTGGTGTCATTGCGAGACGCCCCGCAGGGGCGTCGAAGCAACCTTGCAGCCCGAAGGCAATCTCTTGGCCGAAATCTGCTCGCGCCACCATAGCTTCATGCTGACTTGAGCTCCGCCGGGAGATTCCGTTCGGGCTGCAAGGTTGCTTCGCACCCTTCGGGTGCTCGCAATGACACGTGCGGCGGCCTGCTGCTCGGTGTGGCCGAGCGGCCGAGCCCGCGCGCCAGCTCGGCGCGTGCGCGGGCGGCGGTTGATGCGTTCATGCGGCTGAATGAAGGGGCGTGACGGGATGGATGGGATGGGCGAGATGGGCGAGATGGGCGGGATGGGCAGGACTTGTATTGAGCGTCATTGCGAGCCGCGAAGCGGCGAAGCAATCGGGTCGCCGGCATCTCGATCCCAAGCGACCCGATTGCTTCGTCGGGCCCTGCGGTCCCTCCTCGCAATGACACCACGTAGCGAGCTTCGCGTCCCGCGTCCCGCGTCCCGCGTCCCGCGTCCCTCGTCCCTCGTCCCTCGTCCCACGCTCTACTGCCCACCCTTGTCCGGCATCAGCTCCGCCATGGCCTTCTTCGCCTCAGTCACCTTTGGCTGCAGCTCGGGGTCGGCATTCTTCCACAGCTCCACGAACCGGCCGTAATACTCCATCGCGTGCGCCCTGTCCCCGGCGCCCTGGTACAACTGGCCCAGCCGGAAGAGGGTGGGTGCCATGTAAAAGGGATCCGCCTGGAAGTGGCCAGTTCCCGCCATCTCGGCGTATTGGGTGAGGTACTTCCGGGCAGAGTCGGCCTGGCCGCCGCGGTCGAACGACAGCCCGACGAGCAGGGGCGACAACACCGTGCCCGCATTGCTCGGCAAGCCGTCTGCATCGAAGTCGGCGCGACGGTAGTACTCGAC
>DASSHL010000415.1:0-2529 GCA_035692845.1 Gemmatimonadales bacterium | reverse complement strand
GCTGATGCGGTCACCAATTTCGTCCAGGCGTGCGACGCCAAGGGCCAGCGCCATCCGCGTCATCGAGCCGTAGAGATTGATGGCCACCGGAAACTCGCTCCGGCTGCCGTCCTCGAGGATCACGTGCTCGAAGAGCAGCGCCGGCCCGCCGCTGGGCGCTTTCATGCACCGGTCAGCGATCTCGGCGATCTCGAGCCGGGCCCGGACCGGTTCACTGATACGCACCAGCTCGCCGGCGCGGTCGATGGCGGCTACGAAAGAGGAGAGGGAGTCGAGGGTCATGGGGTCGTGGGTCGTGGGTCGCGGGTCGTGGGCCACGAGACTCGAGACTCGAGACCTGGGACTCGCGTCCCGCGTCCCGCGTCCCGCGTCCCCGCATGCGCCACCGTCACCCCACCCATGAACCGTCGATAGTGCACGTCGCTGAATCCGGCGGCGGTCATCCGCCGTGCCAGTGCGTCGGGGTCGGGAAAGGCGCGGGTGGATTCGGGCAGCCAGTCGTACGCATCGCCATGCCTCGAAACCAGCCTGCCTATTCGCGGAAGCACATGCTCGAAGTAGGCGAGGTAAACCCCACGGAACGGCTGCGAGGGCGGCGTGCTCATTTCCAGGACCACCAGCCGGGCGCCGGGCTTGAGCACGCGCGCCGCTTCCCTGAATCCAGCGTCCAGATCCGCAAGATTGCGAACGCCCCAGCCCACCGTGGCGCCATCGAAACTGGCATCCGGAAAAGGGAGCTCCAGCGCGTCCGCGTTGACTGGCATCGCGCGCGTGGTCTTGCCGATGCCGGCCTGCAGCATGGGCAAGGCAAAATCAGCCCCGATGATCTGGCCACGAAACCCCCGCTCCCTCTCGAGCGCAGCAGCGAAATCGAGCGTGCCGGCACAGAGATCGAGATATGTACCCTCGGGCGCCCGCTCCCAGTCGAGCATCCGCAACGCCGCGCGGCGCCAGCGCAGATCGAGCCGCAGACTGATGATCCGGTTGAGCCGGTCATAGGTCGGGGCAATGGCGCCAAACATCTCCCGTACATACTTTCTCTTGTCGGGACCGCCGGCGACTGGTAACTCTCGATCTGAGGCGAACATAGGCGCAGAATGTAGCCCGCTCCGAAGCTGCACCGCAAGCACGGACCGCCTCCGGTGACAGTGCCACAGGGAATCCAGGCGCTCGTCGACCAGGAGGTGGTGGCACTTGCGCGCTCGGGTTCCGAGGCTGCCTATCGCGAGTTGTTACGCCGTTATGAGCGGCCCATCTTCTCGCTCATCTTCCGCATGGTGCGTGACCGCGAACTGAGCGAAGATCTCTCCCAGGAAACGTTCGTCAAGGCGCTCAACGCGCTCGACTCGTACCGCCCGGAATTCAAGTTTTCATCCTGGATCTTCAAGATCGCCAACAATACGGCCATCGATCACCTGCGGCGACGCGAGCTCAACACGCTGTCGCTCGAGGGCTCCCCGCACGCCGCCACACCAGAGGCGATCGAGGCGACCGCGCTGCAGATCGGCGCTCGGCAGGAAACACCGCTCGACACCGTCGAAGCCAAGGAGCTGGGCGGCCAGATCGAGGCCGCCATCGGCGCCCTCCGTCCGGAGTATCGCGCCTGCATCCTGCTCCGCCATGTCGAGGGCCGGCCCTATGAAGAGATCGCCGAGATCCTCGACCTTCCCCTCGGCACGGTCAAGACCTACATCCACCGCGCCCGCAATGAGTTGCGGGAGTCGCTGGGCCATCTGCGCGAATGAAACATTCCCTTTTGACGCTCCGTAGGAGGGCACACTTATGACCCCGCTCCGGCAGCACCTCACTCCCGACGAGATTGACTCGCTCCTGCAGGGCGAGGCCACTCCGTCGCAACTCGAACACCTGACCGACTGCGCCGAATGCGCCCTGCTCCTGGGCCAGCATCGTGCGGTGGTCTCGTCGCTCGAGGCGCTGCCGCAGTTCGACCCGGGCGACGAGTTCGCCGACCAGGTCATGTTCCAGGTTGCGGTTCCCGACCCCTTCGCCATGCGGTCGATGGCCACGACACGACGGCGCGTGCTCGAAACCGGCCGGAGCCGGGCGCTCGCGGCATCGGTCGCCGTCATGCTGGTGGGGATGATGGCAGCGAGCGTCATCTGGACATCCCTCAATCGCGAGGTGGTCTCGTCCGCCGGATCGTGGCTTGGCGGCGAAGCGAACCAGTGGTTCTGGGTCGCACTGCGCGGCGCCTTCGCCAATGTCACCGAACAGCCCTGGTTCGACACTGCGCGCCACCTGCTCGGCGGGCCGGCGCGACTGGCTGCGGTCTCGGCGTGCGTCATGCTCCTCTATGTCTTCGGGCTCGTGGCGCTGCGGCGGCTGATGGCGCTTCCGACGAACGGAGCAGCGCATGCGGGCGCTTAAGGCGGTTCACGGCGCGCTGCTCCTGCTCATCCTTCCTGCGTTGTCACTGCATGCCCAGCCACGGCCCGATGGCCTGGGCGGCGTCGCGTCGGACTTCTGGAGCTTCCTGCAGCAGATTCGCACCAGCGCCCAGGATGATTC
>DASSHL010000414.1:0-3606 GCA_035692845.1 Gemmatimonadales bacterium | reverse complement strand
CTTGGCTGCCTGGCCGGCGCGATCTGCTTCGCTGGCCTGGGCTACCTCTTCAGCGGCAGCACCCAGGCGCTGCTCGGCCGAGTGCACCGGATCGAATTCCTGCTGCTCGGCGGCATTGTTGTCGGCGTGATCGTGCTGATCATCCTCAAGCGCGCCGCGCGCCGGAGGCACCTCGTCGAGGAAGATGTGTGACGATGTGCGTACTGAAGCGTGCTTGCCCCAGCACTCCTCTGCGGCCACTTTCCAGTCATGGATGCTGACCGGCTGCTGGCCGACCTGACTGCCGGACGCCCCGCCGCGCTGGCTCGCGCCATCACGATGGTGGAAAACGGCCGTCCGGGCTTCGAACAGCTGCTCGCCAGCGTGCACCAGCGATTGGGCCGGGCGCATCGCATCGGAATTACTGGGCCGCCTGGGGCGGGGAAGTCCACCCTGACCGAGGCGCTGGTGCGCGCCTACCGGTCAGCGGGCCGGAGCGTGGCAGTGGTGGCGGTGGATCCCACCAGTCCTTTCAGTGGTGGCGCGCTGCTCGGTGACCGCATCCGGATGGAGTCGGTGGCGCTGGATGACGGCGTCTTCATCCGTTCCATGGCAACCCGCGGCTCGCTCGGCGGCATGGCCGTCACCACGCGCGAGGTCTGCGACATTCTGGACGCCGCCGGGTTCGACCGTGTCATCATCGAAACGGTGGGTGTCGGTCAGTCCGAGATGGACGTGTCCCGGGCGGCGGATTCCACCGTGCTCGTGCTGGTGCCCGAGTCGGGGGACGGCATCCAGACGCTCAAGTCAGGCATCATGGAAGTGGCTGACCTGTTCGTGGTGAACAAGTCCGACCGCCCCGGGGCCGACAAGCTGGTGCGCGAGATCGAGATCAGCCTGGGCATTCGGCGCGGCAACGCGTTTCGGCATGTCCCCGCGCATCACGGCGCGCGAGGCGTCCGGCGCGCAGCACCTGAGGCCGTGACCGAGACCGATGCGTGGAAACAGCCGGTCATCCAGACTGTGGCTTCGCGCGATGAAGGCACCAGCGCGCTGCTGGAAGGCCTGGAGCAGCATCACGAATGGCTCACCTCATCCGGGACACTCCAGGAACGCCGTCGGCGACGGATGATGGAACGGTCGCGCGAGGTGTTCGAGCGGGCCCTGAAGCGCTGGATCTGGTACCAGACCGACGCGGAGTCCCGGTTGACAGCGCGCCTCGAAGAGGAAATGGCCGGGCGGATCTCGCCCTATGAGGTCGCGGCCGAAGTCCTCGAAGGTTTCAAGCAAGGAATTCACGCATGAGCACGTGGACCACCGCCGAGCTGGCTGAACGCTACCGCGAGCAGGAGCAGGAACTGGAAGCGCTGCGCCGGGAAGTCGCCGAGTGGCGCGCGCGGGCAGCGCGCCAGCCAGTGCGGGACGATGCCGATTTCACCACCATCTCCGGCCAGCCGCTCGAGATTGCCTACGCCGCGCCGGACGTAGCGCCCGGCCTCACCGAGCGAGCCGGCATGCCGGGGACTTTTCCCTATACCCGCGGCGTCCATCCCAACATGTACCGGGGCCGCCTGTGGACCATGCGGCAGTTCGCCGGCTTCGGCACCGCCGAGGACACCAACGAGCGGTACAAGTTCCTGCTGTCGCGCGGGCAGACCGGGCTTTCCGTTGCCTTCGACTTCCCGACGCTTATGGGCTACGACTCCGATCACCCTCGCTCGGAAGGCGAAGTAGGCAAGTGCGGCGTCGCCGTGTCGAGCCTGGCGGACATGGAAACGCTCTTCGACGGGATTCCGCTGGGTGACGTATCCACGTCGATGACGATCAACGGTCCGGCCGCCATGCTCTTCTGCTTCTATGTTGCCGCGGCGGAGCGTCAGGGCGTCTCTTCGGAGCGGCTGCGCGGCACGGTCCAGAACGACATCCTCAAGGAATACATGGCGCAGCACGCCTGGATTTATCCGGCGGAGCCCGCGCTCAAGGTCATCGTGGACATGTTCGAGTGGGCTGCCGAGCATGCGCCGCTCTGGAACACCATTTCCATTTCGGGCTATCACATTCGCGAGGCAGGCTCCACCGCCGCCCAGGAGCTGGCCTTCACGCTCGCCAACGGCTTCTGCTACGTGGAGCACGGCCTGGCCCGCGGCCTCGACGTGGACATGTTTGCGCCGCGGCTCTCGTTCTTCTGGGACGTCCACAACGAATTCTTCGAGGAAATCGCCAAGATGCGGGCGGCGCGGCGCATCTGGGCTCGCCACCTGCGAGACCGCTACGGCGCCAAGGACCCGCGCTCCTGGAAGATGCGCTTTCACTGCCAGACAGCCGGCGTCTCGCTGCAGGCGCAGCAACCGCGGAACAATATCGTGCGTGTCGCCTACCAGGCGATGGCCGGGGCGCTGGGTGGCACGCAGTCGCTCCATACCAACGCCTTCGACGAGACGCTCGCCCTGCCCACTGAAGATTCGGTGCGGATCGCCCTGCGCACCCAGCAGATTCTCGCCTATGAAACCGGTATCGCGAGCGTCGCCGATCCGCTGGGTGGCTCCTACTACGTGGAGGCTCTCACCGACCGGATGGAGCAGGAGGCCGAGGCGCTCTTCGCCGAGATCGAAGCGCAGGGCGGCGTGGTCAAGGCTATCGACGCCGGCTGGTTCCAGCGCCAGATCGCCGCATCATCCATGCGCTATGTGAATGAAGTGGAGATCGGCCGCCGTGTCGTCGTGGGTGTCAACGAATTCGTGGAAACCGACGAGCAGCCGGTGGACATCCTCCGGATCGGCCAGGCCGCCGAAGCGCGGCAACGTGAACGGCTGGCCCAGCTCCGGGCAACGCGCGACGCTGCAGCGGCCGACGTGGCCCTCGATGCACTCGCTGAGGCAGCGCGCGAGGATCGCAACATCATTCCGGCCATGCTCGACTGCGCGCGCGCCTGGTGCACCCTCTATGAAATCCGGCATACGCTGGAGCAGATATATGGGAGTTATCGTGAACCCGTCTTCTTCTGATGTCGTCATGGCCCGGCGTCCAGCCGGCACCCGGCGGCCAGTGACCAATAGTCCGTTCGAGTTGCAGCTTGCCCGTCTCGCATCCCTCAAGCCGGGACGGCATCGCGTCGTGACCTGCTACCTCAAGATCGAGCCGCGCGACCGCGCGCGGGGCAAGTACGCCATCAAGCTCAAGAATCGCGTTCGGACGGTGGAAGAACAGCTTCCCCGCCTTGGCCTCGACCGGAAGACCATGGATGAAGTGAAGCGGGACCTTGGCCGGGTGGCGGAGCAGTTCCGCACGCCCGAGACGCTCCCGCCCTCGCACGGCGTCGCGGTGTTCGCCTCAGGGCCGATGGACCTCTTCGAGGTGGTGCCGCTGCCCGCCGTCTACCGCTCCCGCCTGACGGTGGATGCATCGCCCCTTGTCCGCGAGCTGGCCTCGGTCGAGGACGAAATCGGCCGCATCCTGGCGGTCGTGCTCGACCGGTCAAGCGCGCGCTTCTTCGAGATTGGCGCCTTCGAGGCCCGCGAGCTCACCGCCATCACCTCGCCGGCCAGCGCGCGGGGGCGCTATCACGCCAGTGGCAAGGACAGCAACTGGGGCGAGCATACCTACAACAACCGCATCCGGGAGCAGAAG
>DASSHL010000413.1:0-2558 GCA_035692845.1 Gemmatimonadales bacterium | reverse complement strand
CCATCGAGGGCGCCCTGACTGGCGTGGCCCCCTCCGTCGCCGAACGCGTCGGCAAGTGGGCCGAGGCGGACGACTTCGCCCGCCTGCTCGAGAATTTCCTGGATGGCGTGGCGAACCAGGTCGGCGATCAGCCGATCGGCGACACCTTGAGCGAGGGGCACCGCGACCGGATCGGCGCCAAGGTACGGGAGTGGGTGAGCAAGCTGGCCGAGCAGGATGAACTGGAAGCCTCGCTCCGGCACTGGGTGCACGAGCGGCTCGAGCGCATGGCGCACGACCAGACGCCGCTGCTCGACCAGCTTCCGGGCGGCCTGGTGGGCACCGTCGAGAGCGCCATCACCGACTACCTGCCCATTGCGCTGGAGCGACTGAGCGCCTTGCTCGCGGACCCCGCGGCACGGGATCGGGTTGAGCGGGCGCTCCGCGACGCGTTCGACCATTCGGTGCGCGACCTGCTGCTCCACGAACGAATCCTCGCCAAGCTCGTCGTCACCGACCGTACCATCGAGCGGCTGGTGGATGGTTTCGAAGCAGAAGGATTCGATCGCTTTGCCGCAGCACTGGCCGAGCCGGGCATGAAGGCACAGGTCACCCGCGCGGTAAATGATGCCGTGGTGAATTTTCTCCGGCTGCCGCTGGCCGAGCGGCTGGCACGCCTCACGCCGGAGAAGCGCGGCGCGCTCGAAATCACCCTGGGCGACTGGCTGGTGCGTGTGGTGCGCGACGACGCCACGCGTGATGCGGTCGCGCGCGCGGCCGATCGGCTCCTCGGCGTCGTGGAGCGGCGAACCTGGGGCGAGGCACTGAGCCTGATTCCCCGCGACCGCGCCGTCACGCTGGCAAGAGAAGTGATTACCGGCGAACGCGGCCAGCGCTGGATCAGCGACAGTGTCTCACAGGTGATCGAGCGCCTGCTCTCGCGACCCATCGGACGTCCGGCGCGCTGGCTGTCCGATGACACGGCCGAGAAACTCAGGGAGGGCGTCGCACGGGCGGCGTGGGGCTGGGTGCAGGCCGAGATTCCCCGGATTGTTCAGCAGCTCAATGTGCAGGAGATGGTAGAGCAGAAGGTGCGCGGCTTCTCCACTCAGCGAATGGAAGAGATCGTCCGGAACGTGACGCAGCGCGAGCTCACCCTGATCGTGCAGCTAGGTTACGTGCTGGGAGCGATCGTGGGGGCGGTGGCGTTTGGGGTGAATGTGCTTTTGAGCTGAGAGCTGAGAGCTGAGGGCTGAGGGCTGAGCGAGCCTGGCAGAATTCGAACTTCGGCCCCTTGCCTGTGCCATCCGCCGACGGCGCGTTCGCAATAACACGCTGGTGGCAGTTCTGTTCGGCTACCTGCGACCGGCAGCCAGCAGCCAGCCCGCTAACGCACCGCCGCCTCCGGCAAGGCCTTCCATCCCGTCCACCCCGCAGGCGCCATCACATACCGCGCCGCTGGGTGGCCGCTGACCTGGGTCGTCGTGAAGTCGCCTCGATACCCCTTCCGCTGCTGCTTGCGCAGCAAGGCCCCGGTGCCGGCATCGAACCGCGCGGCAGACGCATTGTCATCGAACACCAGATACCAGATGAGTGCCGGCCCATCGGCGCTGTCGATGACCCGGTAGCGGTCTCCGCCCCAGCCCAGCGGCGGTTCGTACTTGGGCTCCTCCCGTGCGAGGGTGGCACCCAGCAGCGTGGTCTCGAGCTCGCCAAGTCCGTCCTCGTGCAGCACCTTCTCGCCGGGCACCGAATCAATGACGACGCGCAGCGGTACGTCGCTGGCGGTATACCGCTCGGGATGCAGGATCTCTTCACTGGATTGCGGCATCAGCGCGCCGAATGGCACCGTGTCCGCGTGACCCGACTGCGTCTCCCACCAGCGCATGAACAGCGCACCCTGCACATAGGGGAAGATCAGCCCCTCGCGGACCACCAGTGGCGCGGCGCCGAACTTGGGCATGGTGTTCTGGGCCCGGCGCGTCTGGGCCTTGAGCATGGTCCAGACGGCATCATCGTGCAGTACATCGTGCGACGGCGCCATCACCTGGATGGACGCAAGCAGCGCCTGACCCTCGAGGATGGCCTGTGCCGCCGTGGCACGATCATTGTCGCCACGCGCCTTGAGCAGGGAATCGAGCGACAGGTACTGACCCTGCAGTGCGTGGACCATCTCATGCGCCACCGTGACGCCCAACTGCTCCGGCGGCGCGCCGGCCACGCCAAAGAACATCGCCGAGTCGGCGTCGTAGTAGCCCACCACCTGTTCGGTGAGGAGATCAAGTAGCAGCGCACGGAGATTGACGCTGTCCGGCATCATGCCGAGCAGGCGATAGGCCGCCTCGACGCCACGCTCTCGATCGGGCGTCAGCTCCTCGTCCAGCTTGTTGGTGAGATAGCGTCGCACTTCCTCCCGGCTCCGGATCGCGGACTTCGGCGGCGACTTGAAGGTGAGGCCGACCGCCTTTTCCACCGCTGGCGCGAGGCTGTCCATCACGTGAGCGAGTCGGGCTTCATCCGGCGTGCTGCCCGGCTGCTCACCGCGGCACGCGGCAGCGAGCAGTAGCAGCCAGACCAGC
>DASSHL010000412.1:0-3768 GCA_035692845.1 Gemmatimonadales bacterium | reverse complement strand
CTTCGTGCGCGGCCTTGTAGCCGAAGAGCGCATCCTCGTACGTCTCGATGGGGCCAATCACCACGTCAATCGCATTGTCCTTCATGTCGAGCCACGCTATATCGCTCGCGCGGTAGTTGTCGCTCTCGAGCGCTGCCGCACGCAGGGTGAGATAGCGCTTCAGGCCCGAACCCGTCGCCAGAGCTGCCGCGTGCCGCAGCAGCTCGGCCGCGTGCTTCGTGTGGCCCGCGAATGCCTCATGGTAGGGAACCGTGACGAGCGCACCGCTCGAATCACGGCGGACCAGCGTGTACAGAATCCGAAGCGCCGCTCCCTTGTCGGGCGCCCGTCCCGCGGCGCTGTCGAACTCCGTCTTGGTCATGTCGGCCGGATAGAAGCGGGCACTCGCTGGCTTGGGGCCCACCCCGGGCACAAACGGCTTGTCCTCATCGAGCCGGTCCCAGGGACCATAGTTGATGAGTGCCAGTCGCTTGAGGTCGGGGTCAGCGATGGAACCAAGCACGCTGTCCACCGGCCCCGCTGCTTCGAGCCAGTAGATGCTGTCCATTTCCTGCGCCGCCTGGATCAGTAGCGGCAGCATCTGGCGCTCGCTGTCGGAGAGCTGCGAGAGATCGGCGGTGAGTTTCACCGTGTCGTACTGCGCGAGCAGACTGTCGGAGGTGGTCATGGGAGCGGCGGCCTGCTTGTCACTGGACGAGCAGGCCGCCGTCCCGGCTGCGAGCAGCAGGACGGCGGCGAGACGGTGCATGGAGGCTCCGGGCTATTTGTTTTCGTCGACGATTTCGTAGTCGGCTTCGACCACGTCTTCCGGCGTCGCGCCGCCCTCGGGCTGGGCATCCTGCGCGCCCGGCTGTCCACCCTCAGGCTGCGCCTGCTGCTGCGACTGGTACATGGCGGCACCAGCCGCGGAGTACGCCGAGTTGAGCTCTTCCAGCGCCTTGGCGATGCCGTCGGTGTCGCCGGCCCGGAGCGCCTGCTTGCCGCTTTCCACTGCGGCGTCCAGCCGGCTCTTGGTCTCGGCCGGGAGCTTGTCCACCCACTCGGCGCTGTCCTTCTCCACCTTGTAGACCAGGCCATCGAGCTGGTTGCGCTGCTCGACCTGGCCGCGCCGCGCCTCGTCCTCCGAGGCGTGCTCCTCCGCCTGCTTCACCATCCGGTCGATCTCGGTGTCCGAGAGCCCACTCGAGGCCTCGATCCGGATCTTCTGCTCCTTGTTGCTGGCCTTGTCCTTGGCGCTCACATGCAGGATGCCGTTGGCGTCGATGTCGAACGTCACTTCCACCTGCGGCATGCCGCGCGGTGCCGGTGGAATGCCGGTGAGCTGGAACTTGCCGATGGTCCGGTTGTCGCCGGCCATCTTCCGTTCACCCTGCAGGACGTGGATCTCGACCGTGGTCTGGTTGTCCTCGGCGGTCGAGAACACCTCCGACTTCTTGGTCGGGATCGTGGTATTGCGCGGGATGAGCACGGTCGTCACGCCGCCGAGCGTCTCGATGCCGAGCGACAGGGGCGTCACGTCAAGCAGCAGCACGTCCTTCACTTCGCCGCCCAGCACGCCACCCTGGATGGCCGCGCCGATTGCCACGACTTCGTCCGGGTTCACCGAGCGGTTGGGCTCCTTGCCGAAGAAGCTCTTGACCACTTCCTGGATCTTGGGGATGCGGGTCGAGCCACCCACCAGGATCACTTCGTCGATCTCCGACGCCTTGAGGCCGGCATCCTTGAGCGCCTGTTCCATCGGCGCCATGGTGCGCTTGACCAGGTCGTCCACCAGCTGCTCGAACTTGGCCCGCGAGAGCGAGTAGTTGAGGTGCTTCGGCCCAGACTGGTCGGCCGTGATGAACGGCAGGTTGATGTCGGTCTGCTGGGTGCTCGACAGCTCCATCTTGGCCTTCTCGGCGGCTTCCTTGAGCCGCTGGAGCGCCATGGCGTCCTTGGAGAGGTCGATCCCCTGGTCCCGCTTGAACTCGTCCACCAGCCAGTTGATCACCCGCTGGTCGAAATCGTCGCCGCCCAGGTGGGTGTCACCATTGGTGCTCTTCACCTCGAAGACGCCCTCGGCGAGCTCGAGGATGGAGATGTCGTAGGTACCGCCGCCCAGGTCGAACACGGCCACCTTCTCGTCCTTCTTCTTCTCGAGGCCGTAGGCAAGTGCGGCGGCGGTGGGCTCGTTGATGATCCGGAGCACTTCGAGGCCGGCGATCTTGCCCGCGTCCTTGGTGGCCTGCCGCTGCGCGTCATTGAAGTAGGCGGGAACAGTGATGACCGCCTTGTCCACCTTCGTGCCGAGGTAGTCCTCCGCCGTCTGCTTCATCTTCTGCAGGATCATGGCGGAGATTTCCGGGGGCGTGTAGGTCTTGCCCTGGATCTCGACGGAGGCGAGGCCATTCTGCCCGGCCATCACCTTATAGGGAACGAGCTTCATCTCTTCCGTCACTTCATTCATGCGACGGCCCATGAAGCGCTTGATCGAGAAGATGGTGTTCTTGGGATTGGTCACAGCCTGGCGCTTGGCCACCTGGCCGACCAGCCGCTCGCCATCCTTGGTGAAGGCAACGACGGACGGGGTGGTCCGACCACCTTCCGCATTCGGAACCACCACCGGGTCGCCGCCCTCCATGACGGCCACACACGAGTTGGTCGTGCCGAGGTCGATGCCGATGATCTTGGAAGCCATTCGGATGTCCTTTGGATCTGGGGACTTGGTCGCAGGTCTCGGGTCGCGAGTCACGACCCTCGAGTCATTCGCGACTCGAGACCCGCGACACGAGGCCCTCGCAGGGCAACCACCATACCGCATATCTCTGCCAATATGGCAGAGCGTCGGCAGTCAGGGCCAAGCCTGAAGGCGATCCCAGACCTCTCGCGATGCCGTTGCCCTGCCGCCAAAGTGCCGGCCAAAGTCGTCTCGGAGCCGTGCCGAGTGCGTGGCAAGGTACCGCTCCAGGCTTTCACGCGAGGCGGCCAGGTAGCGGGTCCGGAAGCTGACTTCATCGAGTTGCGCGAAGTCAGCGCCACTGAAGAGCCCGGTGGCCAGCACGGCGGGAATGTGCTCCCGGCGCATCCAGGCGGCGAAGTCCCGGCCGACTTCGGCGTCCTCGGTGCGGACGGTGACTTCGTAGGAGATCGGGTTGGAGGGCATGGAGGGATTGTAATTGGTCGCGGGTCATCGGTCGTCGGTCGTCAGGGTGTCACACTGAGGCCGCGCAGCGGCCGAAGAGGCGGAGTTCAACGGGGCTTCGGTTCGTTCATTCCGCTCAGGCTGACACACTCCGACGACCGACGACCGACGACCGATGATCGACCACCATCTAGCCCATCCCGTCGATCACGCCCATCTTCCCTCCAATCCCATCCCGAACGGAGTGCCCGATGCTGTTCCTGCTGCTGGCCGCACTGCAGGCGGATACGGTCCGCTACGACATCAAGTTCCCCAACGCCGTTCATCACGAAGCCCAGGTTACTGCGACCTTTCCGGCCACCCCGGGCGACACCCTCGCGATCTGGATGAGCCGTTCCTCGCCCGGGCGGTACGCCCTGCATGAATTTGCCAAGAACGTCTATGGGGTGAGTGCGGAGGACCTGAGTGGCGACCCGCTGACCGTGATCCAGCCCGATCCCTATCATTGGCTGGTGGTCTCGAAGGGTGGTCCGGTGGTCTTCCATTACACGCTGTTCGGTGACCGGGCCGACGGCACCTACGCCGCGGTCGACCTGACCCACGCGCACCTCAACATGCCGGCGACTTTCGCCTTTGCGCCGGACCTG
>DASSHL010000411.1:0-5438 GCA_035692845.1 Gemmatimonadales bacterium | reverse complement strand
AGTGCGATCACGGCCGTCTTGACCGTGGCCGCGTGAAATGCCGGCGTGACGCGCTCGCTGAGCTTGGCCGAAATTCCGCCGAAGTCAACGAGAAAGGCGACGCCGCCCACCACGAGCACCAGCGCCAGCAGGAGGAACACCAGGGAGACCACCATCAGCCCGCGATACTGGCGCGCGATCAGCGCGGCGGCACCGGCAAGCGTGAGCCCGATGATCGGGGTCACGATACTTCCGAAAAGAAGGCCAACGGCACCGTAACGCCAATCCGGGCTGCCAAAGTTGGCCGGCAGCATTTTGGGAACCGTATCCAGCATCGGAACCAGGATCAGGAGCAGTGCAATTGGATAGCCCGCGAGGGCCATGGACCGGGCGGTCGTGGTATTGGCCTGGATGGTTCACTACCTCTCGTGATGAGCCGACCTTCGGACGAGCAATAAGCGTACTCAGCGCCGAAGGACCGGACGGTCTGTTCAAGCAGCTACGTTCCAATGACTTACGACAGCGACCGCTGGCTGGCCGCCGGCGTTCCGCCGCGGGACTTCGCCATCTGATGCGGAGGTACCACAACAGCTCCCCCCACAGGACAGCGGGACCGACGGCTGTATCTTGCCTTCGCGACCCGGCCCGGGCATGCCGATTGCTGCCCCAGCCCCGCGCATGAGCATCCACCAAGGAATGCCTTCTGTCAACCAGGCCCCTCAAGATAGTCTTTGCCACCGACAACTTCGGGGTGGGCGGTAGTGAGCTGAATGCGGTACGTACGGCGGAGGCGCTGGTCCGGCGGCGGCTCCCGCTCGAGGTCGCGGCCATGCAGGCCGAGGGTCCCCTCCGAGCGCGCTACGATGCCGCCGGCGTCCCCGTGACGGGGTTTCCCCTGCGGAACCTGTACGGACCCCGTGCATGGAGCCAGGGCCTCCGGCTCGCCTCCTGGCTACGCCGGCAGCAGCCTGATGTGGTCCATTGCCATGACATCTACAGCAACATCTTTGTCGGCTTCTGGGCCCGGGTCGCGGGTGTCCGGAACGTGATTGCCAGCCGGCGCTGGGGCGCAGACTCGTCGCAGGCTCGCCTCGACCGCCTCAACGATTTCTTCTCGCGCCGCGCCGCCCGATTGCTCGCCAACAGCGCTGCCGTCGGCGCCGATCTGGTAATGCATCATGGCTACCGCGCCGAACGCCTGGCCGTGATCCCCAACTTCCTGGAACCCGACGCTTTCGAGGAGATAGAGGCCGCCGACCAGCTCGCCCGCCGCGCCGCGCTTGGCATCCCTCCCGGACGCTGGGTAGTCGGTATCGTGGCCCGGCTCACGCCAGTGAAGAATCACCAGCTTCTGCTGCGGGCGGTGCGACGGCTCACGGCGGCTGGCTCACCAATACATATTGTGATCGTGGGAGACGGGCCCGAGCGAGCGGGCCTGGAGCAGCTCACCCGCGAGGGAGACCAGGGCGGGAGCGTGACCTTCACCGGCACCTTGCCGAATCGGCCCAATCCGCATGCGCTGTTCGATGTGTCGGTACTGACGTCCCGCAGCGAAGGCTTTCCCAACGCGGTGGTCGAGGCGATGGCGGCGGGCCGGCCGGTGGTTGCCACCGACGTGGGTGGTGTGCGGGACGCCGTCACCGAGGGAGTGACCGGGCTGCTCGTGCCTGAGGAGGATGATGCCGCCTTCGCGGCGGCGCTCGAGCGCCTGCGCGGCGACCCTGCCCTGGCCGCCGCGCTCGGCTCCGCCGGCCGGCGCGAAGCCGAGGACCGATTTTCGGAAGAGGTGGTTCTGAACCAGCTGATGGCGCTCTATGAGGAGTTGGCGCGATGAGGCGCCGGCCGGAAGGATGGCGCACCATGCGCTCCATGGCCGCCGCCCAGGATGGCGAGCGGATCGGCGTGCTGGAGGCGCCTGCCGCCCCCGGCATGCCAGCTCCCGGGCCGGTCCGGCGGCGGGTACGCGACGTCTGGCAGAGCCTCATCCAGCTCCGGTCACGGCTTGGCGCCGTCACCTGGTCGCTCTCGTTCATTGGGGTCCTTGGCTACCTCTTCGCGTCGGTCACTTACCGCCTGCCTATCGGCGAAGCGTCCATCATCGTGGGCCTTATCGGCCTCCTCTTCCTGCCTGGCGGGATCCGCTTCCCGGCCGGAGTCACGTTCTTCGCCATTTTCCTGGTCTGGGCCGCACTGGGCACCATGGTGTCTCCCTGGCGCGGGGTGGCCCTGCTATCGCTGCTCGATCTTGCCAAGGTCGGGCTGATCTACCTGGTGATCGTGAATGCAATCCAGTCGCGCGCGCAGATCTGGTTGTTCATGGTCATGTTCCTCGCCTTCTTCGGCTCGCACCCGGTGCGCGGCACCGTCATCAACTATCTGACCGGCAACACCTATTTCGGCCGGGCCGCGTGGTACCAGGGCATCTTTCACAACCCGAACGACATGGCGGCCCTGACGCTGCTGCAGCTGTCCATGGCGGCAGCACTGCTGCTCACTGAACGGCGCGGGATCGTGCGCCTCGGGGCGCTCTTCGCCGTGCTGATCCTGCCATTCACTATCGTAGTGACCCAGTCCCGCGCGGTGCTCGTGGCCCTCGCTGTCTTCGTCGTCGGCGCCGTCTGGGGCCATCCGAAGAAGGCCAGGATCATCGGGACTCTCCTGCTGATCGGTGGCCTCGTGGTGGCCGTTTCTCCCCATGGGGTCTGGGAACGTCTCAAGGGCCTTCGCTACGCGACCTCCACGACGACCTTGAACGAAGTGGACCAGGAAGGTTCTGCCGCCCAGCGCTGGGCCATCTGGAAAACCGGCATGCGGATCGTGAAGGAGCATCCGATCACCGGTGTCGGCCTTGGTGCCTACTCCTATGCCAACGGATCGGCGTCGGATGTGCTGGGAAACCGCGACGCCCACAGCACCTACCTCACCCTTGCCGCCGAGAACGGATTCATGGGCCTGGTGCTGTTCCTGGTCCTGGTGGGTGCCACGTTATGGCGCTCCATGGTCGTGCGACGACGGGTCCGGAAGATCTATCGCGAAGGCGCGCTGCAGCTCCGCTACCTCGAGCTCGGGCTCATCTGCTTCCTCGTGGCCGGCATCTGGGGCAGCTATTCCAAGCTGACCTTCCTTTACGTGCATATCGCGCTCATCTGGGCGCTCGCTACCGTATGCGAGCGCGAGGCCGCCGAGGCGCGGCGCATCGTGCTCCGGCCGGGAGCCTGACCATGTGCGGCATCGCTGGTTTTGCGGGACTTCCCCTGGATGACGCCGAGGCCGATGCGCTCCTTTCCCGGATGTGCGGAGCGATCAGGCACCGGGGTCCGGACGACGAAGGCCATTTCGTGGCGCGGGGTGTCGGGCTCGGCATGCGGCGGCTCAGCATCATTGACGTGAGCGGTGGCCAGCAGCCGATCGGCAACGAAGACGACAGCGTGCAGATCGTGTTCAATGGCGAGATCTACAACCATCACGAACTGCGCGGACAGCTCAAGGCTGAAGGCCACCAGTTCCGGACGCACGCGGACACCGAGGCGATCGTCCACGGCTACGAAGCGTGGGGCGAGGACGTCGTCGCCCGCCTCAGGGGCATGTTCGCCTTCGCCATCTGGGACGCCAGGCGGCGGCGGCTCCTGGTCGCCCGCGACCGCCTCGGCATCAAGCCACTCTATTATGAGCTCCGTGATGGAGCGCTCCGGTTCTGCAGCGAGCTGCGCTCGCTGCACGCCGGCGGCGCGTCGCCCGTCATTTCAGACGAGGCGATCGCGTGGTATCTGGCGCTGGGCTATGTCCCGGACCCGATGTCTGTCTACCAGGGCGTATGCAAGCTGCCACCGGGCCACTTGCTCACATGGAGTGCGGACACGCCGGCGTCGGTCAGCGTGAGCCGGTACTGGACACCGGTCCGCCCTGAGATCGCGGTGGGCGAGAACGAAGCCGTCGAGGAGATTCGCCGGCTCCTGGCGGAAGCCGTGGCGTCACACCTCGAGTCCGAAGTACCCCTCGGCGCCTTCCTGTCCGGTGGCCTCGACAGCTCGACGGTCGTTGCGCTCATGGCACGCGAGGCAGCCGGCCGGGTCAAGACTTTCTCGATCGGCTTCGAAGAGATGGGCTACAACGAGGCACCCCATGCCAAGCGGGTGGCGGCGGCTCTCGGCACGGACCATACCGAACTCATCCTTACTCCTGCCGCCGACCAGGTCATCGATGGCCTGGTGACGCTCTTCGATGAGCCATTCGCCGACTCCTCGGCACTGCCGACCTATTTCGTGTCTGAACTGGCCCGGCGCGACGTGACCGTGGCACTCTCGGGCGATGGCGGCGATGAGCTCTTCGCCGGTTACACCCGTTACGCGGACGCGATCCGCCGGGGCACACTGCCGGCCGCCGTCCGTCCCCTGCCCGCCCTCGCGGGCCGCATGCTGCCGCACGGGGCCTACGGGCGAAACCGGCTGCTGGACCTGGGGCGATCGTGGCAGGGGCGGTACGCGACTACCGTGGCATTCCCTGTTGCAGCAGCAGCTGGTGGTGTAGCGCGGCAGGAGGTCGCCGATCAGCTGCCGGCATTCTCGCAGCTGCTGGGGCGCTGGTTCGCCGGGACCGAGGGACGGGACCGGCTCACCGCCATGACCATGGTGGACATGCAGACCTATCTCCCGGGTGACATCCTGACCAAGGTGGATCGCACCAGCATGGCGGTGTCGCTCGAAGCACGGGTCCCGCTGCTGGACCATCCGCTGGTCGAGTTTGCGGCGTCGCTGCCCGGTGCACTGAAGCTCCGCGATGGAACTGGCAAGTGGATCTTCCGAAAGGCCATTCAGGGCCTGGTGCCCGACGTCGTTCTCAGCAAGCCGAAGCAGGGGTTTGCCGTGCCGCTCGATCGCTGGTTCCGGGGTGAGCTCCGCGGGCGCATTGAAGCGCTCAGCGCCGGGGGCCCGGCGCTCGAGTACGTGGACGAGCGCGCGGTCACTCGACTGGTGCACGAGCACCTGCGCGGCCGCAGGGATCACAGTCACCAGCTCTGGCGGGTTCTGGCGCTTGATCTCTGGCTGGCACGGGCCCGCACGGCGGGGTTTGCCGAGGCGAGCGGGAGGTTGGTGGGAGCGGGGCGCTGAGGGCTGAGGGCTGAGGGCTGAGGGCTGAGGGCTGAGGGCTGAGCTTAGCGTACCGCACTCGAGCCTCCTGTCAAACTGTCTAACGGCTTAGCAGCGACGGGTGTTCAAAAAATAGGCAGCTGAATCGCGCCGTCTGCTTTTCTGCGGCGATTTTCTGGTGATTTGCCACCTTCGGCGCCGTGCATCTCCTTGCACGCGTATATAACTACATACATATCAGCAGTTTACACTCGCCTTGCAGATGGCAAGCTCATTGCCATTTGGCTAGGCGCTGCTCAGAGCAAACCGGCGGAAACGCCGCGGCGCAGAGCTTCGGGGCTTCGGCGTCTTGACGCCATGCCAGCCGGGCCG
>DASSHL010000410.1:0-3720 GCA_035692845.1 Gemmatimonadales bacterium | reverse complement strand
ACCGAGGGTGCTGGATCCCTTCCTGAATTCGTGGGCCGTGGCCCTCGGTAACCTGACCCTGGCCGAGCTGTATTCGGAACGCGGCGACTATGCCAATGCGCTCAACGTCGTCGGGCGCCGCCCGCCAGTGGCCGATGCCGGGGCGCAGCGAGTCCAGGTCGCGCTATCGACGCTGTATCGAGAGGAGGGCCGGCTCGCGGCGCTGACGGGTGACAAGGCCCGGGCGCGCAGTGCATACGGTCACTACCTGGCCCTGCGCGCGAACGCCGAGCCATCGCTGCGGGCGGAAGTGGAGCAGATCAAGGCGGAGGTGGCGGCGCTGGAGTGAAGTCGCGGGTCGCGGGTCGCGGGTCGCGGGTCGTGAGTCATGGGTCGTGAGTTGTGGGGCGGGCATGACCCATGATCCAAGACTCATGATTCACTCCCGACACCCGCACTGTCTTCCGCCGCGAGGTGAAGCCCGAGACGATCTCGATATTCCCTCTCGGCACATCCAGCTCCTTGGCCAGCAGCCGCACCAGCTCCTCGTTCGCTGCGCCATCTACTGGCGGCGCTGCGAGGCGGACCTTGAGCGCGTCGCCGTGCGGGCCGACGATCTCGCTGCGCGAGGCGCGGGGCTGCACGAGGATGTGGAGGGTGAGATCGGGCATGGGAGGGAAGGGCGTGAGGCGTGAGGCGTGGGGTATGAGGGATGAGACCTCCCACGCCCCATGCCCCAGGCCCTACGCCAGCATCATCCCCATCGCCGCCCGCTCCGCGATCACCAGCAGGAAGTACGCAACCAGTGGCGTGATGTCGATCATGCCGAGGGGTGGGACGATACGGCGGAGGGGGGCGAGCAGCCATTCGGTGAGCACTACGAAGGGCCGCATCCATTTCGTATGCTCGTTGGCGCCGATCCAGCTACCCAGCACCCGCACGATCAGCGCGATCTCCACGATCCAGAAGACCCAGTGCACCACCTGCGCAATCCAGAACCGCGGGCCGCCTTGTGACGCGTAGGCAAGAGCGATGATGGCGCCGGCGATCCAGCGGAAGAGCCAGAGCGCAATCAGCCCGAAGGCGAGCGTGAGCCCGGCAAGCCAGAGGGGCGCGTTCTGGGGATTGCCGCCGGCGCGGAGAAGCCGGCGCTCGATGGGCCGGAGCAGCGGATCGCTCGTGCGCCGGATGGCCCGGGGCCACGCCCCATAGGGCGCGAGCTTCTGCTGCCGCACCATCCAGTGCGTGGCCGCGACCACGAGCGTGAAGAAGAAGGCAACGGCCACTACGATGCGGAGGCCAAGGTAGATCGCGGCCAGCACCGTCAATCCAGGGCCCCGCCGGCCTGCACCTCGTGTGGCTCACCCGAGGGCGAGGTGCAAGTCAGGGTGTAACGCCCCGCGCCGATGACGGCGTCCTCCAGCACCTTGAGTTCTCCGGTGCAGGCCACCCAGAAATGTCCAGTGGCATTCCGGAATGCGGCGCCGGCCGTGAACTGCTCACCGCTGGCATCGACGCTGCGCGCGATGTCAGTGGTGAGGCTGTCAATGCCAAGATTACGGAGTGAGCGGGGCAATTGCCCGCGATGCGAGCCGCGATAATCCGAGGCGAGGTCAAGCAGGTGGTAGATCTCCCGGCCCAGCGTCGTCGCGTCAGCCTCGGCGGAATCAGCGGCGGTGTGGGGCACGGTGGCGCGTGCGCTGGCTGGCTCGCCCTTGCCGCAGGAAATCAGGATGAGCGCGGCGGCAGCCAGTGCACACGCCTGCTTCATTCGAGGGCGAATTCCCGGTTGAATACCACGTCAAAGCTGAAGGTCTTGGCCTTGCTGCGCGTCTCGATGGCATCGGCCACCCGGCGAAGCCGGTCAGGAATGCCGAGGATCTTGTCCTGGGCCACGCGCCCGATCTCGGAAAGCCCCTCGAGAGTCTCGATCTTCCAGAACTTGATCTGCTCCTGGACGATGCGCAGGTAGTCGCGGGGCCCATAGATGCCGGAGCGCCGGATCACGTCGGCGATCTCGCGGAAGCCGGGCATCGAGTGACCCGGCATGTCGATGCTGGGCAGCACCTGCACGATTGATTCGAGCGCCTGGTCGGGATCCCGGGTCAGGATCTCCTGCATGATGGTGCGATAGAAGGCAAAGTGCCGAGCCTCTTCCCGCGCGATCCGGTCGAGAATCATGGCGAGCCGATCGTCATGCTCGGCAATCAGCTGGCCGGTGGCCGCGTGGGAAAACTGGGTGGCGCGCTCCTGCACCGTGGTGTAGGCAAAGACGCGATAGGGGTCGCGGTCCCACGCCGGGTGGAAGCCGGCCTTCAGGTATTCGAACTGCATCTCCTCGAGGCGCCGCTGCTTGAAGATCTCGGCTTCGCGGGTGTAGTCGTGCAGCACCTGGCCGTGCCGGTCTTCTTCCGCGGTCCACAGGTTGTTCCACGAGCGCCAGTAGCTGTCGTCGTCGAGATAGACGGCGAGCAGGCGGTGGAAGTGTGGCAGCCCCTCCTCGGTCAGGAGGTTGAGCGCCAGTGCCGCCCGCACCGCATCGGGAATTCCTTCCGCCCGCTTCTTGAGCTCCGCCCGGTGCGTTTCCGGACACTCATCCGGGCCGGGGCCAATCAGCTCACTCGGAAACCACAGCTCGCGCTTCTCCTCGTGCACGCTCATGAGCTCGCGCACTTTGGCCTCGAGGTCCTTGAGGACTTCGACCTTGGAGAGAAGCTGGCGGGCGGGATCGGAGAGAGCCATGGGGTTCCTGAGCACGAGAGGCGGCGCCGGCGCCGGGGCCGGATGAGACTCGAATAGTAACGGGATGAGGGGGAGGCTGACAGCGGGAGGCTCGTCAGTCATCGGTCTCCGGTCGTCATCCGGTGCGCCGACGACCGATGACCGACGACTAACTCACCAGCCTCTTCTCCATCAGCAGCCACGGCCGCCCGCCCAGGTAGTTCTCCCGCAGCATCACGCGGTGCCAGCCGAGCGCGGACAGGAGACCCTCGGCGCCAAGGTCGTCGGTCCAGAATTCTGCCAGATGGGCATCTTCCTGGGTGGCGCGAAGTTCGAAGGCCGCCAACAGGCGGTGGGCATGGCCCTGGCTGCGCTCGGCCGGCGAGATGCCGATCTCGATGAGCTGGGCGACCCCGCCCCTGAGGGAAAAGCGGAGCCCGCCGATCCAGTCGCCGATCTCGTTGCTCAGCACCAGATAGCGGTCATCCGACGGGCCGATGGAGGACTCGCTGGCCTCGCCCTCGAGGAGCTCGTGGAACCAGTGGCCGAAGTCATCGTCCTGGCCGATTTCCCGAATGATCAGTTCGCTCATAGTTCAGGAACCCGCGTTTCGGTCTGAATGTTTCCCGCTCGTGCTGCTGGATGCATTATTGGTGCCGGGCGGCAGACTCGCCGTGCCCGTGCGCATGGGGGAGATGTGATGAGCGACGCAACAGACACACGCCACGCGGTGGCCCGCTGCATCTTCTGCGGCCGGCTCAACCGGGTGAACATGGCTCGGCTGGCCGACAAGCCCACCTGCGCCGAATGCCACAAGCCATTGCGGCTGGATCGGCCCATCAAGGTGACCGACGCGGACTTCGAGAAGGTGGTCCAGGGGAGCACCGTGCCGGTGCTGGTGGATTTCTACGCCGACTGGTGCGGCCCCTGCCGGATGATGGCGCCGACGCTCGACAGCTTTGCCACCGCCCGGACCGGCCAGGTGCTGGTGCTCAAGCTCGACACCGACGCCAATCCCTC
>DASSHL010000409.1:0-7203 GCA_035692845.1 Gemmatimonadales bacterium | reverse complement strand
GCCTCGAGATTTGCGATCGGTGGCGCAGTGGGCTGCGGCGCATCGCCTGCTGCCGGTCGCCAGAACCACGCGGACCAGTCCTCCGGTCCGTGCTCGGCGACCTCGTGCGCGAAGCCGCGCTTGCCCAGGACGTGAAAGAGCGGCACCGGTTCGAAGGTGGTGCGAAGCCGCAGGACGTCGTTGCCTTCCAGGGCGCCGACTGCACGCATGATCGTGGAGAAGGGCTCGCGCCCGGCCCGCAGATCTTCGCGTACATCCACCACGACTTCATGGGCACCGAGCGGCCGCCCCTGCCGCGGTGGCTCATCGCGTGGTGCGGTCACAGGCACCGCAGGTTCTTCCATCGCGGTGATGCCCAGGGCATGGTTGAGGGCGCCCAGTAACCCCTCCACTCCGACGCCGGCCATGCGCGCCGCCTGCTCCACCGTTACCAGGCGGGCCATCACCCGCCGCATGGTCCGGTTGCGGAGCTTGGCGAAGTGCGGTGCATAGCCCACGAACACCTCGAGCAACGCCTCGTCTCGCACGAGCACGTCGCTGACACGGTCTCCGGCTCGCACCGGCGTGGTGGACTCGGTATTCATGTACGCCTCCCGAAGGCAACGCGCCCGATCTGGCTGGTCAGCAGCAGCGTGCCGGCGGCGAACAGCACGGCGCCGCAACGGGTCAGATGGCCCCAGCCTGCGGCGATGCCGCCGCTCATCGCTGCAACGCCCACCAGCATTAAACGCAGCTGGATGGTGGCCACCCGCGCGCTGAAGGTCTCCGCAACCGTGGGCACCGGGCGGCGGCCCATTTGCTCGCGATAGTGTACCGTCCAAGCCAGAAGCGGCACAATCTTGTAGAAGAAACCGATCACGAAGAGTGTCAGCCCGCCCACCACGCCGGTGGCCACGTACATCGTTGCGAGGCGCATGTGGCGCGCGCCGAGCGCCAGGAGGAACGGTCCCATCACGGCGCTTGCTCCCAGGAACAGCAGCCCGGCACGCGCAAACCGCATTCCGATGTCAATCCGCTTGCGTATGCGAACCCGGTAGAAGGCCAGGCACTGGCGCAGGAAGCAGGCGAGCCCCGCTTCCATCGCGATGAGCCCGAGCCACGCGACGAGCGGAACGCCAGCCAGCAACCCCACCGCAAGCGCTGGCACTCCGGCAGCCAGCAGCGCCAGCGCCCGCCCGGCCCAGCGCGTGTCCGCTCCATGGGCAAGCAGAAACATCGGCAGCAGGCGGAACGAGACACCGACAATCATCACGAGCACCCACCCGGCCAGGGCAAGATGCAGGTGCGCAGCCAGGAACCGGATGCGCGCGTCGCCCAGAAAACCGGTGTGCAGGTTGTGCAGCAGGAGAATGCCAAGCACCAGCGTGGACGTGAGGAAGCCCAGTGCGATCGCGATGCCTGCCCAGGTGGTGTCGCGCCTGGCCGCCGACGCCAGCGAAGCGCCAACGTTGCCGAGTACGAGCAGGATGCCGACGGTGATGAGCGCAATCCCGGTGTGATGGAGCACCGTGCTGCTGCTGGCGATGCCTGCTGCAAACAGCCCCACCCCTGGTGCGAACGTCCAGAAGCTCGCGTGCCCGGCACGCACTGAGGCGACCGGCGCACCGAGTGCGACCGGCAGCAGTTGATACAGTGCGCCGAAGATGGTAGTGGTGAGCCAGCCCAAGGTGAACAGATGGGTAATGCCCGCGACTCTCGGCATCACGTAGAGACCCGCCGCCAGGTCCGGCGCGACCCAGATGAGGCCGACGCCTCCGGCGAGCAGGTAGAGCAGTGAGGCCGCGAAATGCTCGCTGGCGAGACGCATCGATCGTGGAGCGGGCAGGGCCAGTCCCGCTCCGAGCGGCGGTCCCGCTGGGCGAGCGGCGGCGGGTGCGCTCACCGGCTTCCCGCTTCTGCGTCGTGGCGCCAGCCAAGGCCGCTGGCCACACGGCGTGCCGCAGCGATGAATGCGACCGCGGTAGCACTCTCCGGACGCGCCACCATCGTGGGGCGTCCGGCATCGCCTTCCTCTACCACCAACTCATCGAATGGAATCGAGCCGAGGAACGGCGCCTGGATTTCACCGGCGACCTGCTGGCCGGCGCCCTTGCCGAAGGGACCGGTCATGTTCTCGACCACACCAAGCAGCGGCACCTCCAGCGAGCGGAACATCTGCGCCGCCTTGCGTGCTTCCGCGGCAGCCACGCGTGGTGGCTGGGTCACCACCACCGCACCCGACAGCGTCACCGACTGGGCCAGGCTCAGCGGGATGTCACCGGTGCCTGGCGGCAGGTCCACCACCAGGACATCCAGCTCGGGCCACGCGACGCCGCGCACGAACTGCTTCACGGCTTTCGAGACCATGGGCCCGCGCCAAATGGCCGGTGAAGCCTCGCCAAGAAAGAACCCGAAGCTGATCATTGGTAGCCCATGCACTACCAGCGGAATGATGTGCTTCTCCGCTGTCAGCCGCATCTGGCTGGCGCCATCCTCGATTCCGAGCAGGATGGGAAGGCTTGGCCCGTAGATGTCAGCATCGAGCACGCCCGTCCTCAAGCCATCGGCTGCCAGCGCCAATGCCAGGTTGACGGCCACGGTGCTCTTGCCCACGCCACCCTTGCCAGCGCCGACTGCGATCACATGCCGCACCGCCGCCAGCCGAACCTGCTCGGCCCACGGGTCGGGCGGTGCCTGCTTCACCGGCGTCGCCGGCGCTGGTGGAACGATTTCGACGACAACTGACACGGCGCCGATGGCACCAAGAGCGGCATTGATTGCCGTCCGGAGCCGGGTCGGCATCTCCGGATCCCGGCTCCGGAGCGCGAGCCTGACCTTGACCCGATTGTCGCAGACGCTGACGTGGTCCACCATGCCGAACGACACCAGGTCGCGGGTAAGCCCGGGGTAGGGCACAGCCCGCAAGGCAGCGGTGATGCTGTCGACGGTCAGGGCTTCTGGTTTCTGGACATGGGCGGGCGGCAGGGCCTCGGCATCAGGGCGCATGCCCAAAAGTGGCAGATCGGAGGGCGCGCCAGTGTGACGGTTGTCGCTTTGCGCTCAGAGCTATGAGCTATGCGCTTTGCGCTCAGCGCTCATAGTGCGGCCGCTCGCCAGGGCGGCAGAGGGTGCGGAGTCGCGCTGGATCAGGAATCCGGAAGTGGTTCCGGCCCAGCCGTTCGATGAGGCCCTTGCGGGTCAGCTGTTTCAGGGCGCGGGAGACCGATTCGCGAGCAGTGCCCAGCTCGGTGGAGAGCTCCTCTCGTGTCTGGGACAGCACAATCTCGATTCCCTGCGCTGTCTCGTGCCCGTGCTGGCTCGCGAAGTCTGAGAGGTAGAGCGCCAGCCTCGCGGCGACATCACGGAACGCGAGCGTCTCGGTGACGTGGACCAGGTGCCGGAGACGTGCCGCGAGGCCCAAAATGATGGCATCGGCCACGTCGGGCGTATCGCGGTACAGCGCCTCGAAGTTTTCCCGCGGCACGAACAGAAGGCGGGAATCGGTCTCGGTCTCAGCGCTCGCCGGGTAGGGCCCGCCGTCCAGCAGGGGCAGTTCTGCCACGGCATGTCCCGGCCCTTCGGTGTGCAGCACCTGTTTCCGGCCCGCCGGGCTGGTGCGATAGATCCGCACCCGGCCCAACTCGATGACGTAGAGGCCGCGACAGCGTTCTCCTGTGCTGAAGAGCAGATGCCCTGCAGGATAATCCCGGGCTCCGCAGCGCTCGGCGAGGCGCTCGAGCGAACGCTCGTCAAATCGCGCAAAGAGGGGAACCTGCCGTAGCAACTCGCGGGTACTGGTCATGCTGCTTCCTTCCACTGGCACTCTGGTGACAATCGTCACGCCGCTGACACCGGCATGACGACACCATTCCGCCTAGGGGCCATCCGGCCCTGCCGGAGCAACTTACACACGGAACGACGGATGACCGACGCTGATGCGCGGATTCAGTATCTGTGGGATGCGCTGGGGACGGTAATTGACCCGGAGCTCGGACTCGACATCGTCACGCTCGGGCTGGTGTACGGCGTTGCCGTGCGCGACGATGTCGCCGTGATAACGCATACCCTGACCACACCGGGCTGCCCCATGGAGCGAATCATCACCGCCGGCATCGTTGGCGCCGGCAACTTGGTGGTGGGGATTGCCGGCGTAGAGACCCGCCTGGTGTGGGAGCCAGCCTGGCACTCGGGGATGATTGCCCCCGGTGCCTGGGAAGCCAGGGGTTAGGGGTTAGGGCGGGAGGGCCAAGGCTTGTCTCTCAGCCCCGATCCCCAGCCCCTAGACCCTACTCCCTAGACCCTAGCCCCTCTCACCGCCCGCACCGTCACCAGCAGCAGCACGCAGAAGGTGCCGAGCAGCATGGCTCCAGCCGACGGCATGGCCAGCCAGCGGAGCGACTCCTTGGCCGCGCCGGTGCTGCCCAGCCCCGGGGCCCGGAACCCGGCCCAGAGCCAGAAGGCGGAGTAACCCAGGACCCCGAGCCCGAGCAGCCATCCGATGATGCGAATGTGCCGGGGCGCCGCTCCGATCAGCACGAGCATGCCGACCAGCGCCACCGCGGCGGTGCCGGTGGCACCGGCGTGGAGGTGCGCGCGCTGCATGTAAGTCCAGGACTTGGCCAGCACGGCGTCGGCCGCGTCGCCCTGGTACACCGTGGCTTCAACCGCCGCCGCACGCGCCGACAGTCGGGACTTGATCGCGTCCTCGTTCAGCCCGAAGAGTCCTCCCAGCGCAAATCCCAGGAACACGGTGAGTGTCGCAAGCAGAAAACCGGGCAGTGCCGCCCTTGCCCGTGTGCCGGTGTCGTCGGATGAAATCATGGCTTGTGCCCTCCTGGGCCGGCCGCGAGGCGGATGCGCACGAGCTCACCCACCAGCAATGCTGCGGGATACGAGACTTCTTCCTCGCTCCTCGCATGCTGGGCGAGCGTCTCGGCAAGTGCGGCGACGTCTGCGTTCTTCGCCTCCGTTGCCACCGCACCCATCCGCCTGGTAGCAGCGGCAATGGCCACATGTTCCTCGAGCATGCGCGGCAGTTCGGCCCGGAGTGAATCGGTCAAGGGCAGGACGCGCGCCATCTCCGGGCTGTATTCGCCGCGAGCCAGCGGCGCCAGGAGGCCGAGTGGCGGAAGCGCGATCTGTTCCTCGCGCTGGAAATGCGGATGCAGGACCGCAGCGAGCTGCCGCGCCGCGTCGCCCACCGGCCCCGAAAGTTTCGCTGCCGCCACCAGGCGCTCATGGATCTCGTGATGCTCCGCCTGCAGGGCCTCGGGAATGCCAATCCCATCATGGTGTGTCATGTGCTGCTCCTGTCCGTGCGCGAAGCGCGGTGCCGCCAGCACTGCAAGCGCCAGTACGAAGTATCCAGTCTGCATGACTACCGCCTCACTTCGAGTCGCAATGACCAGACATAGGCCGCGACCGCGGCCAATTCTGCGTCATTGATAGGGCTGCCCCCGCGCGGCGGCATGACCAGGTTCGTGGCCGAGCTTTCCGCGGGCACCCCCCGGCGGACCTGCGCCACGATATCGTCGTAGCCGCCCTTGCTGTGGATCCAGGTGCTGTCACGCAGCGAGGGAGCGAGGCCACCCTTGCCGGCATCGCCGTGGCACGCCACGCAGAGGCCCTTGCCGCTGAAGACCTTCTTGCCCTGCGTCACCATGGCGGACGTCACACCCGGGGGGAGCGTGTCGCTGCCCTGTGCGGATAATCGCCCGCCAGCAGTGAGCAGGAGTGCACCCGTCACCGTCAGAATGCCGAGATGGCGCCGAGTGTCCACCGAGCCTCCTCCTGGCTGATGTCGTAGGTCATTTCGCCGGTGAGACGGAGATTGCGCCGGAGCAGGTAGCCAACCCCGCCCGACACTGTCTCGTACCGCTTCACCAGAGCGGGACCGCCCAGGCGAACGCTCAGCACCGGCCGGTCGGCATCGATGAGGTTGTACAGCGCAAACCCGTGCCAGCGCGAGCCCGCCGGCCTGACCAGCAGCTCCGCGAACCCGCCATCCAGGCTGGCAGTCGAGTCCTCGGCAACGTAGAACGGCCGGGAATCGGAACGATGCAGGTACTGCACGTTGAGCTCGAACGGTCCGTGCGCGATCGTGGCGTCCGCGCCCAGCATGTGCGTCGCGTCGCTTATCGCTTCGCTGGTGGTGCGACCGGTGTAACCGAACGCGCCCAGCCGGAGTCCGGGCATGATGTCGCGCGAGGCGCGCAACGCGAATGTCTTGCCGGCATCGGAATCGAAGTGGCGGTCGTCGCCGGCGGCGCCACGGCCGTTGCCGTTGACCACCTGGCCGCTCAGCGAGAAGCCCGCCAGGTCGGCGGTGGCCAGGACGCCGCGCTCATAGGTGAGGTCGGAGGGCACTTCGCCAAGCCGGGCGCGATAGACGGCATAGTCCTCGAACGACAGACGCAGCTCGCGCTTGAACATCGGATCGGAGACCTGGAACTGGCCCACCATTACGTCCACCGGCACGCCGGCGATATCATTGGCGTAGAGGTACGCATCCTCCACCCCGCCGACTTCCCCTCGCTCGAACAGGAACGCATAGAAGTAGTAGGACAACGACTTCGAGAGCGAGCCGCCCGAAAGCAGCTTGAGCGAATACGGCGTCTGGAAATCGGTAACGGCGCGTCCGTTGGCATAACTCTGCACGTAGGCGTCGAGCCGGACGGCGAGCGGCACGTTGCGTGAGAGCGCCAGCAGGTCGTCGCCGGTCCCGATGGTGTCGGACGGCTCCTCGCCGGGCGCCATGCGGTTGCCATTCGCCGCGAACTGCTCGCCGAACGGCGTCAGGACGGGCACGGGGTTGTGGCAGAGGGCACAGCTCACGCCATAGCGCCTCGCGAAGGCAGGGATGTGACCCTCGGCGACGGCGGGTGTGATGGTCGCACCCAGCAAGGCGCCGCACAGCACTCCACGCACTGCCCAGCGCATCCGGTCACGCATGCAGCCTCCTCGAGCGGATGGGGGATTCATCCGCTCAGGGAGTGTAGCGCTCCGACTGTTGAAATTCTGTTAAGAAATCAGGAAGAGTTCGGTGACACCAGCAGGCGTGCGCGTTCCAGACCTTCATCAAGTGTGCCGAGGACATGGTCCTCGCCCAGCTCGTCGAAAAGGTCGGAACGGGCAAGGGCCATCAGGGGCTGCGCGTGGATTTCCGTGATGAAGACTGCAGTGCCTTCCTTCCGGCTCTGGCGCACGAGGTCCTTGAAGGCGCTG
>DASSHL010000408.1:0-2612 GCA_035692845.1 Gemmatimonadales bacterium | reverse complement strand
AGCGCTGCCGGTACCGTGGTGCCCGGGCTGCCCACGGGCATTGCTGCTGGTGATGATGCCGCCAGCCTCGCCCGCATTCGCGCAGGGCCTGACGACGGGTGCGGTGCGCGGCACCGTGCACAGCGCTGGCGGGCAGGACCTCGACGGCGCAGCCGTCCGGGTGGTCAACACCGCCACCGGCTTCGCCGCCCATGTCGAGGTGGTGCACGGCAGCTTCCTCGTCCAGGGGCTCGAGCCCGGTGGTCCTTACATCATCGAGGTGCGGCAGATCGGGTTCCTGCCGCAGGAGAGCGCTCGCCTCCGTCTCACCCTGGGCCAGCTGCTCAGCATTGACTTCGTGCTCCAGCCCGCCGTAGTCGAACTCGAGCCAATCGAGGTCCGGGACACGGCACCAATTCCCGCCGGCAGTCCGGGCACCACCATACCGGCAGCGCTGGTCGCGCGCCTTCCTACCCTCAACCGGAATTTCCAGGACTTCGTCACCCTCGCGCCCTACGTCTCGACCAAGGTTGGCAACGGCCGCACCGGCGTGTCGGGCGGGGGCGCCAATTTCCGCTTCAACAGCTTTCTGGTGAATGGCGCCAGTGAGCGCTTCGTGAACGGCGGTGTCTCGGCTGCCGCAAGCGTCGGGAAGTCCATTCCGCTCGATGCCGTCAAGGAATATCAGGTGCTTGTGGCACCGTACGACGTGCGCTACGGAAGCTTCGCCGGCGCGCTGGTCAATACCGTCACGCAGTCGGGCACCAATGAATTCCACGGTTCGACCTTCGGCTACTGGCGCAATGACAAGCTCACGCGCGAGGGGAGCGACGCTGCACCGAGCCCGTATGACCGGCGACAGGTTGGCTTTTCGCTCGGTGGGCCCATCGTGCGGGATCGTGCGCACTTCTTCGTCGCCGCCGAGATCCAGCATCTCACGCAACCGGCCGTCGGACCCTACGTCGGACAGCCGCCGGGCCTGTCGCCGGCCGTGCCCGTAAGCGAGGCCAACCTCACACGGATGCAACGCATCATGCAGGACACCTACGGCATGACGCCCGGCTCCGCACAGTACGTGCAAAACAGCACGCCCCTCGTCAACCTCTTCGCCCGGGTGGATGCCGCGATCCCCGCATGGAGCAGCCGCGTCATGGCGTTCGTCTCGTCGGCGCGCACCCGGGAGCAACAGTTCTCCCGCGCGGCGTCGGATACGTTCGCCCTCTCGAGCTATCGCTACGCCACCGACATCGGGGTGGATGTCGCCGCATTGCAGGTCCACACCGACCTGAAGCGCGCGCACAACGCGTTGCTCGCGACGCTGAGCTGGGATCACACCAACCAGGTGCCTGAGGTCCGGCAGCCCCTGGTACGGGTGCTGATGCCAGGAACAGGTGGCGGTTCGGTGCTGGCCATCGCCGGCAGTGCCCCGCTGGCGCAAGGGCCCTTCGGCCGGGGTCGCTCGTTCACGATCAGGGACGAGATCAGCCTTCCGTGGACGGAGAATCACCTGCTGGTGGCAGGTGTCCAGGTGGAGCGGTTCCGGGTGCTGCGCGGTGGCGTCCTGGGCGGGTATGGCACGTGGACCTTCAGCAGCCTGGATGCGCTTGCCGCCGGCACGCCCACTCGATTCGAGTTGCGCAAGGATTTCGGCAGTGAGAGCAGCCCGCTTCGGGGGGGGCAATACACGGCCTACCTGGGCGATGAGTGGCACCTGGGCCAGCGACTCGTGATCACGACCGGCTTTCGCGCCGAGCTGCTGGCGATTGACGGGCACGCACCGTACAACCCGGTCATCGATTCCATCTTTGGCCGCCGCACCGACCAGATGCCGCGGCAACGGGTGGAATTCTCCCCGCGCCTGGGCTTCACGTGGGAGCCCTCGCCGGCACGGCGCGAACGAATCCGGGGCGGCATTGGTCTCTTCACCGGACGGCCGCCGCTGGCGTGGTACGTGCCCGCGCTGGCCAACCAGGGGGAAGGAATCGGTGTGCTCGCGTGCGGCTTTCTTCCGACCGACGCAGGCTTGCCACCGACATTCGTACCCAACTACCAGGCCGCACCTGACCAGTGCGCCACGGGTGCTCCACTGGCTGCGCGCCCCTTTGGCGATGTGGACCTGCTCGATCCCAACCTGCGCATGGCGAGGACGCTCCGCACCTCCCTCGGCTACGAACGGGAGCTCCCGGGAAACCTTCTTGCCAGCACTGAAGTGCTGGTGAGCCGCTACCTCTCGGACTTCATGTGGGTGAACCTCAACCTCCGCGGTCCGCAGTCGGTGGATCGCTTCGGCCGGGTGCTCTATGGCACCATCAGTGGCAGTGGCGTCGCGACACCCGCGCTGCGCTCCAGCTATGCCGAGGTCATCGAGCTGCGGAACACGTCGAGGAACTACTCCTACCAGCTGACGGGCCGGATGGAACGGCCGCTCACCGCCGGCTTCGGCGCCAGCGTCTCGTACACGTGGTCGCGAACGCGGGACGTGCAGTCACCGAGCCGGGTCAACAACGCGGGCATTGCGATGTGGGCCGACGCGCGCGCCGTCTCCGGCCGGCATGAGGATTCGACGCTCGGAATCTCGCTCAACGACCTGCCGCATCGCATCGTCGCGGCACTCACCTGGGCGGCGCCGTGGA
>DASSHL010000407.1:0-2919 GCA_035692845.1 Gemmatimonadales bacterium | reverse complement strand
TCAACTACTTCAGCGTAACCCACCACAGCCAGTTCGACACCTTTGACCAGGTGAAGCCGGACCAGCTTACCCAGGCCGCAACGGCGGTTGCCGTCACGGCTTGGGAGCTCGCGGAAATGCAGGAGAGACTGGCGCACTGGTGATGGTCGACGGTCTACGGTCTTCGGGGTGTGTCATCCTGAGCAACGCGAAGGATCTTCTCGCCCGGCTTCGAGGCCAAGCTGGCAAGATTCCTCGCTGCGCTCGGAATGACAGGTTCCGTCGACCGTCGACCGTTGACCGTCGACTCCCCTATTTCAACCTCGGATTCGTGCTCCTTGGCGCCTTCTCGCATGCCGGCCATTCGGTCGGGATGCGGCGGAAGCGGCCGCGGCCGGCGCCAGCCCGCTGCGCCAGCGCACTGTCGGCCGGGTTGGCGCGCGCCGAATCGGCGAGTGCTTCCTGCGCCGCGGCCAGCGCCTTCAGGTCTACCCGCTCGCGCGAAACCTGGTCGGGTGATTCGGACGCGAGGTACGCCAGCATGGCAAAGAGCGTCGCGTTGGACTTGAGGTCGTCAAAGACCACCTTGTCGTAGGTATCGCGGTTGGTGTGCCAGGTGTAGTTGCCGTAATCCCAGCCCAGGCCGCCAAGCTCCACGGCAGGTGCGCCATAGCAGGCGAAGGACGCGTGGTCACTGCCGCCGCCACCCGGCAGGCCGGCGCCACCGAAGTTGATCTGCTCCTTGTAGACCGGCGGCAGCAGGTCGATCCACTTCTGCAGGTGGGCCGCCGCGTCGGGCAGGCCGCCACCGCTCGCCCGCACGATCCGGCCAGTGCCGTTGTCCTGGTTGAGCAGGACCTGCAAGCCCTTCACCACTTCCGGGTGGTCTTCCGTGAAGGCGCGTGAGCCGACCAGTCCCTCTTCCTCGCTGCTCCAGTGCCCCACCAGGATGGTGCGCTTGGGATGGGGATAGACCAGCTTGAGGATCCGCATCGCTTCCATCATGGTGAGCGTGCCGGTGCCATTGTCGGTGGCGCCTGAGGATCCGTCCCACGAATCGAAGTGGGCCGAGAGCATCACGTACTCGTCCTTCTTGCTCGAGCCCGGAATGGTGGCAATCGTGTTGAACACGGGCTGCTCGCCCAGCAGCTGGGCGTCGAGGTTCATGCGGACCTGCGGATTCCGGTTGTCCTCGGTGAGGCGATAGACGAGGCCGTAGTCCTCGCAGGAGAGCGCCACGGCGGGAGCAATCGTGTCGTACGTCTCGAAGACCTCGATCGTGCCCCAGCCATCCTTGGGGCGTGACGTGAGGAAGCCGGCGACACCTGCCTTCTCCATCCGGAGTCCCAGCGAGCCGGTGCCCAGCGCCAGGCTGTAGCCGGTGGCGGCAATGCGATCGCGCCATTCGCTCATCAGCGAGTCGCGGTGCGCAGACATGCGCTTGACCGACTCGGGGGTCGCGTTCTCGCGCCAGTCTTCGGCCGGACGGCAGGTCTGCCGGCCCGGTGCTACCAGCACGAACTTGCCTCTCGCCTTGGGGAGCCATGCCACGAACTCGGTAGAATCCTTGAAGTGCGGCAGGATGATGGTGCCGGCCGTGAGGTCCTTCTTGCCGGTGCCGGGGCTCCACGCAAGCATCAACCCTTCGAGCGTTCGGACCCGCGGCGAGACGAGGTCAATGTGTGAGTAGCCGCGTCGCCAGCCACGCCAGGTGCCGTACTGCTCGTTGCGGGCGTCGATGCCCCACGTCTTGTACGTCTTGACCAGCCAGTCATTGGCCCGGCGCTGGTCGGGAGAGCCGGTGAGCCGTGGCCCAAGCGAGTCGAACAGCGTGCGCGCCAGGGCGTCGGTATGGGAGCTGTCCATGCCGATGTTCCAGATACGCTGGAGCACGGGGTCGGAAGTGTAGGAGCCCTGCGCCGAGAGCGGCGGGGCAGCGAGCAGGAGCGCGGCAGCAGCGGCGCTGGACAACAGGTTGCGCATGGGGCAGGTCCGGTGTGCGTGGGGGGTGAGGGAGTCTACGCGGTCGACGGTCTACAGTCTACGGTCGACGAGCATTAATCGTTGATGGTCGACCGTCGACCGTTGACGGTCGAGTATCTTCCCCCATGTCCTGCACCCTCTACACCATCGGCCATTCCACCCGCTCCATCGAGGAGTTCATCGCGCTGCTGCGCGAGAATGGCATCGAACTGCTGGCGGACGTGCGGAGCATCCCGGGCTCGCGCCGGGTGCCGCAGTTCGGGAAGGAATCGCTGCACGCGAGCCTGAGGGACGCGGACATCGAGTATCATTGGCTGCCGGAGCTGGGCGGGCGGCGGAAGACGTCGCCGGACTCACGGAACACCGCTTGGCGCCATCCCGCCTTCCGCGGCTACGCCGACTACATGGAAACCGACGAGTTTTCCCTCGCGCTCGACGAGCTGGCCAACATCGCCTGTGCGGTCCCGACTGCCATCATGTGCGCCGAGGCGGTCTGGTGGCGCTGCCATCGCAGCATGATTGCCGACGCGATGAAATGGGCAGGATTCGAGGTGCTGCACATCATGGCGCCAGGCAAGGTGGTGGAGCACCCATGGACTGCCGCGGCGAGGGTGGTGGAGGGGGAGCTGAGCTATGAGGGCGCGTAGGGGCACGGCATGCCGTGCCCCTACACGCCCTCACGGCACCACCACCCTCAGCACCTCTTCCCGCTCGATCTTCCCGAAATACTCCTCAAGCGCCATGTCACTGAGTGCGGCGACGATCGCGTCACGGTCGTAGCGCAAGCCGACGAGGCGCTGCTCCACCTCGGCCACGTCGCCGCTGCCCATGTAGTCGCCGAAGAGGCGGATACCGGCAATGCGCCCCTCCTGCAGGTCGAGGCGCATGTCGATTTCGCCGCCGGCGAATCGCATGGCGCGCTGGAGATTGCTGGGTGGGCTCTGGCCGTAGTTCCAG
>DASSHL010000406.1:0-5502 GCA_035692845.1 Gemmatimonadales bacterium | reverse complement strand
GTGCGTGAAGCGATGCGCCGCGTGCCTACGGCAACGGGCGACTTGCCTCGATGACGAAGCGTACCGGCATGCTCAGGATCTCGCCCGTGTCCTCGCACAGGGTGCTGGTCTCGTCCGGCTGCGATTGCACCAGCCACGTCGCGTGACTGAGCCTGGTCACGTTCAGACTGTCGGTGCCCGCACCCACGAGGCCGTTCGGTCCATCATTCTGGCCGAAGAGCAGGCGACCGCAGCGCGATGGATTGCTGGAGAGACTTCCCGGCCCGATGATGAGCCGGCGACGCTGGGTCTCTCCCACCGGGATCCGCACGAGACCATTCTGCAGGTCGTTGAGATTATTGAAGCTCCGCAGCGTCTCGGCGCCTCCATCCTGGTAGTCGAGCCGGAAGCCGCGGCTGCAGCTCTTCCGCCCGTTGCGGTCGGTCCGGATGGTGGCATCACCAGTGCCAGACTGGGAGGTCGTGGCATAGATCAGCGCACTCACCCCGCACTCGCTGTCACGATACCTGGCATAGCTGGTCATCACACCGTCGAGCGCGAATGTGGTGTCGCCGTGATCGCCCTGGAAGCCGAGGGTGGGATCGTCCACCGGGACATACCAGGTGGCCGTCGGGTCTCCCAGTGTAACCGCAAAGAGTTCGGTGCCGATGCCCTTCTTGCCGCCGCTCGTCACGGCGACATCATAGGTGGCGAGTTCGGCGTCGGCGGCGATGCTGATGGTCGCGTCCACCTCGCTCGAACTCACGAACCTGGTTGAGCTCACCGTGATTTTCGCGTCCGGCGCGCCGTCCCGTTCCCAGTCCGCCACGGCGTCGCGACTGAATCCCGAGCCGTGGATCTTCACCACGAGGTTCACCACACCCTGCGCGCCAGAGTCGGGTTCCGCCAGGCTCACCGCGACATTGCCGCCCGATGGCTTGGACTTCCGGGCGGTTGGCTGCTCCCTCGGAGCGGTGAGCCCGTCGCCGGCGCAGCTGTAGACGATAAGCGCCATCAGCGCGAAACTCGCCGCGACGACAAGTCGGCCCAACAGGACGGATCGGCGCATGGGTGGCTCCGTGTGCTCTGGTTTGCTCATGATTTCGTATCCGTTACACGGACATTTGCTCCGGTTTTGCGCCGATGGGCACCCGCAACCGTATAGGCCGCCCAACCCAGCCCGTCCCCACGCCCGATCAGCTGTCGCTGAGCCTGGGCCAGCGCCCCGGCTGGATCTATCCCTGCCACCATCCCGTGATAGAACGCTGCCGCCAGCCCGGCTGCTGCCTGGTCGTCCACCCGCCAGAGTGTGGCCACGACAGTCCCGGCGCCCGCCACGAGGAGTGCCTGCGCCAGTCCACCTTCCTCGATGCTCCGGCCGAACGGCTCCTGCCCCGATCCGGCCAGGCCGGTTTCGCAGCCGGAGAGGAACACCAGTGGACTCGTCACATGCATGCGCAGGATTTCATGCACCGAGAGCTTCCCGTCATCAGCCGGGTCGTCGGCAAACTCGCGGCCAATGGTCATCGCGGAGAAGAGCGGATTCTGGGAATTCTGCATACCGTGCGAGGCGATGTGCACCACGCGGCTGCTCTCCAGGGCACGGCGCACGGTGGCCTCGTTCGACCGGCGCCCGAGTGCCAGCGCCGCTGCCGGCACCAGCCGGCCAATGGCGCGTGCTTCGCTGAGTGTGCCGGGCAGCGAATCGGGGAGTGGCGCGAAGACCTGCACGTCACGCACGGACAGTGCGGGTGACGATCCTGACGCGCCGAGTGCCGCCACCGCCGGCAGGTACGAAATCACGGCGTCCTGCACCAGGTAGCGGCCGGTGGTGCGATTCCAGAGCGCGGCAAAAGGCAGCGCGGCGGTGGCGCCGTGCGGCACAACGATCAGCCGCCTGGCTCCCTCCAGAATCCCGTCGCCCTCGAGACCGCCGAGCAGCAGGTCGTGGAGATCACCCATCGCCTGGAGGGCCTCGCGCGGAGAGCCGCCACGCTGCAGCAGCTCACGAGCCACTCGCACACGCGCCGCGAGATCGCGCGCGCCGACAGCCTCACGTCGGTGCGCGAGCCGTGTCCGCGTGACCACGAAGATGTCCAGCCGGTCATTGCTTGACAGCAGGGTGAGCAGCGCCTCGCCGTCGCGAAGCGCAGCCTGGACCGCCGGCAGGCTAAGCCGTCCAAGCCCGAGCAGCTGCTCCGACGGTGTAGGCGCATGATGGGCGATGGATTCCGCATATGCACTGCGCGTGGTACGAAGGTGTTGCTCGAGAATGGCCCGGCGCGCCAGCGCCGTCTCGCTGCCGCCGAGCTGGTCCAGCTCGCGCTCCAGCTCCGCCGCCTCACGCAATAAGCGCTCACCGGCGCTGCTGCCCGTCATCGGCGCCGATCCGCCTCCCACAGCACCGAGCCGTTCCGTGAGCGCTCGGCCGGGAAGCGCTGCCGCCGTGAGAAACGCGCCGGTCGTGTCGCCCTGAGCCAGGTCAATGGCGACCAGCCGCGCGAACGGCTCCGCTCGCCCGACAAGAAAAGCGGAACGCAGTGGTCCCAGCGCCAGCGTGCTTCGTTCTCGCTCGATCGCAGCCACCGCCTGCTCCGCTTCGATGCGGGCTTCGGCCAGCCGGCCCAGCGCCAGCAGTGCGCCAGCCCGGATGTGCATCAGCGTCCAGTCATTCGGCGACTGCTCCGGACGCGGGTGCATTGCCAGGCGGAGGGCACGCTTGGGATGCCCCTGATCGAGCGCAATCTGGGCCGCGGCAGCCGCCGCGTCCCGCATGATGGATGGATTGTCAGTCGCCCCAGCGTCCCGCGCCGCGACCTCCGACTCGCGCGCGGCGCCCGCGTCGTCGCCCGCCGCGCTCAACCCCTGGGCCAGCAGGACCCGATCGAGCGCCGCTTCGCCGCGCGCGGCGACCGCGTGATGCACCTGCAGTGCTGCCTCGGCACGACGCACCGCAGTGGCGGCTTCTCCCATGCCCAGCAGGATGGCAGCTGAGCGCCGCAGGTTCTTGCCGTGTTCGGTGCGAAGGCCGAGCGCCACATCGATGCTGTCCGCTTCACGGAGACGGAGCAACGCGAGTCGCGGGCTGCCGGCCTCGAGGTGCAGATCGGAGAGCACTTCGAGGATCGAAGCCACTTCCTGCACCAGCCCGTCGGCGCGTGCCAGCGCCAGGTCGGAATCGGCCGCGGCGATGGCGCGCTGCAGGTTGCCGAGCGCGCTCCAGGCCGTGGCGAGCTGGCCCAGCGCGTTGGCCTCGCCAGGCCGGTAGTCGAGGCGATGGTACAGCGTTCGCGCCTGGTGCAGCAGCGGGATCGCCGCGGATGGATCGCCGACCCTGACCTCGAGCATGGCGAGATTTGCGAGCGCATTGGCCAGGAACTGCTCATTACCGATGGACCGCGCGGCCGCCGCGACCGTGACGAAACCCTGGCGGGCGGTGAGAAAGTCACCGAGTTCGACGTGCACGAGCGGGACATTGAGAGCCGCACGGATCACGCCGACCGAGTCGCCGTTGCGTTGGGCAGTCACGGTGGCCGAATCGAAGTGCACGAGCGCCAGCGCGTAGTGGCCCTGGTCCCAGGCAATCAGGCCCATCGAGTTGAACGTGCGCGAAAGCTCGCGGTCGAGGCCCAGCCGCCGCTGCACGGCCAGTGCCTGCTGCTCCTGCGCGAGCGCCAGCGGCAGGTTACCGAGATGCCGCTCGGCAAGTCCGAGCCACATGAGCGTGCGACCGAGTGTGGCAGAGTCGGTTGTGGACGCGCGTGCCGCCTCAACGTGCCAGATCGCTCGGGCACTGTCGAACGCATCGCGCTGATAGAATTCACGGCCGGCGGCAAAGAGCGATTCTGGTGCGACACCCAGCATCGTCGCAAGGGACGCGGGATCGGCGGAAAGGGTAAGCGGCGCCTCGCCGCGGGCGAGCGAGACCGGCGGGGCACGCTCCTTCGATGTGCACGCCGCGACCGCACCGGCCAGCAGTGCGCCGCGCACGCGACGCCAAAGCGCGCGATTCATGGGGCGATCTGGAATTCGTGCATGCCGGTGGAGCGGGCACCGCCGTCTTCGAGCAGGGCGTCGGCCACCCACAGGTAGGAGCTGTCGCGCCGCAGGACCACGGAATCGGGCAGCACTGCGAAGGTATCGGCGGTGCTGCCGGACCAGACCGTGGCGCCGTTTGCGCCGCTGACCGTCAGGCGATAACTCACGGCGCCCGCCACGGCACCCCAGACAAATTGCGGCGCCGGACCCGCGGCCTCGCCGATCGGACCATACGCACGGATGTCGGTGGTGCCGGCGTTGCCACGCTGGTCACGATCGCCAACCGGCGTGCGCCACACGCTCGGGATGAGAACAATGGCTACCACCGCCGCCGCCGCGAGGACGGCAGCCGTTGCGATCCGCCGCGGACGCCGCTGCCGCTGCAACAAGCGGCTCAGGGCGACGACTTCGTCGCGACAGGCGTTGCAGGCGGCGAGGTGTGCATCCGCTGCGGCGCGCTCCTCGGGCGACAGCCGCTGGTCGAGATACATGGAGAGTTTCACGTCGTCCATATGCTCCTCACGGCCGGACGGCACGCCGGTCATGCCAGGCACCGGCTGGACACGACATCCGCTGTCATCATTACACGGATTCTCCGATCGTGATTGCGCGTCGTCATCCTTCAGCGCCCTCCACACCGCGTGCGACCAGCGCCGCGCGCAGGCCCGCCAGCACCCGGTTCAGCCGCCGATACACGTGAAAGGGCGTCGGCAGCCCCAGCAGGTCGGCAATACGAATGGCAGAGAGATCGTCCTCGAAGCGCAACGCCAGCAGGAGGCGATCGCGCGGCGGCAGCGCCGTGAGCGCTGCCTGGAGCTTTTCGTCCCGCTCCCGTTCGATGGCCGCCCGGTCCGCCGAGTGGATGGATTCATCGGGAAGGAGGTCAGTGTCCAGCTCCGCTGCGGCGGCACCTGCCAGTCGTCGGCGGACGGCTCGGAGTCCATCCGCGCGCTCGGGATCGGCGGTCACGCGGTTGCGGCCAAAGCGGGTGCGGTAGTGATCGAGACAGAGGCGGCGCGCAGTGACGGTGAGCCAGGTAGAAAAGCGCGCCCGGCCGTCCAGCCGGAAGGCCCGAAGACGATGGCAATCGTCCTCGGCGAGTTTTTCCAGGACGAAGGCGTACCGCTCCATGACATCATCGTGCGAGCCGCCCAGGGAACGCGCCACGGACAGGAACAGGCGGGTATGGCGCGCGACCAGTTCCTCCCAGGCAGCGTCGCGAGAGGCGGCGTCGCTGGCGTGGAGCACCCGGTCCAGCTCAAAGGGCACAGTCAGGGGACTCGCCGATGTGAGGGGTCAGTCCCAATGTACGGCCGGGGTAGCGGCCGTCAACGCAGCCGGCAAGGACCAGCGGCCAAACGGGGTACTGATGGCGCACCTCGTCCCGCGGAGGTTACTGTTCGCTCCGACCCATGAGTACGGGCGGCCCACGGGCAGCCCTCCACACGACCCGCGACCCGCGACCCGCGACCCATGACCCTCTCC
>DASSHL010000405.1:0-3390 GCA_035692845.1 Gemmatimonadales bacterium | reverse complement strand
CAGCGGCGCACCGGCAACGCCTGGAAGTCGCGCTTCGTGCGAGCCAGCCTCCTGACCGATCCTCGCTATGTCCTCTGGCGCTTGCGCCGGCGGCTGGCGCGTGGACATGCCCAGCCGCTCCCGACGCCGGCACCGCCGGCTCCCCAGCAACCGCGCGCCCAAGCAGCAGGTGAGCTTGCACAGCTCGATGTGGATCTCGTCTACACCTGGGTCCATGGCCAGGATCCCCTGCATCGCGAGCTTCGCAACACGTGGGCGCGCCGCTACGGGCTCGATCCCGTGGTCTTCAATCCCGATGTCCGCTATGTGGAGCACGACGAACTGCGGTACTCGCTGCGCTCGATTGAACGGTTCGCGCCCTGGGTACGAAGGATCCACATCGTGACCCCTGGCCAGACCCCCAGCTGGCTCGATACGTCACACCCGAAGATCGCCATGGTGCACCAGGACTCCATCATGGCCAATCCTGGCTGGGCACCGGTCTTCAATTCGCTGGCCATCGAAGCCCAATTGCACCGCATTCCCGGACTCGCCGAGCATTTCATCTACTGCAATGACGACATGTTCCTGGGTCACCGCTGCGAAAAGAGTGACTTCTTTGCCCCAGTGCCAGCTTCACGGCCGCGAGACATCGGCATGAAGGTGATGCTCTCCGAACGGGATGATGACTGGATCGTGCCGTGGCAGAGTGTATCGAATGACCGGCTGGCCCGGCTCTGGATGGCGCAGTGGAACAACGTGAAGTTCGCCCTGGAGCTGCGCCGGCCGTGGCGCAAGGTGCGGAAGCTCACCAATCACCAGGCCCAGAGCATGACCCGCACGGCGCTGCGCGGTGCATCGGAGCGCCTGCGGCGTGACTGGGAGCGGACCAGTGCCAGCAAGTTCCGCGGGCCCGATGACCTCGAGTTCCTGGCGGTGGCGCGGTACCTGAGCCTGGCCAACGGCTCAGCCGTCCGCGGCTTCCTGCCACACGAGGTGTTTGCCAGTGAGCGCGAGCTCATTGCGCACGATGCGGCCTCGCTTCCGACGCTGTTCTGCGTCAACGAGAGCGCGGGCGGCACCGATGAGCATCACAGGAGGGAACTCGAGCGCCTGTTCCCCGAGCCGTCCAGGTTCGAGCGACCCGTACCGGCTCAGGATTTGGTGGCGTCGGCGCGGTAGCTCCGGACGCGCCCACGATACGTAGCCACCTCTCCGAACCGCGGCAGCCACACGGTGACGGGTGCCGCAAGGCGAGCGAGCCAGTACCGCATTCTCGCCGTGGCATACTGGCGCCAGAGCCAGCTCGGCACCCCCGCCAGCTCGAACCGCCCCCTGACGGGCTCTTCGCTCCTGAACTGGGTCATGCCGAGGCCCTCGAAGTATCCGCGCAGGTAGCGGAGCGTCTGGCGCTTCCGGGGCAACAGGTGTTCAACGCCGGCCCCGGGCACCCACCACCCGGCTGCGCCCGCCTGGAGCATCCGGGCCATGAAGGCAATCTCCTCACCGCCCACCATCCCCTTCCGGACCCTGCCAAGCACGGGATCGAAGCGATGCTGGCGTGCCTGGTCCACCCGGAAGGCCATGTTGGCGCCGTACGGCAGCTTGGGAGCGACGGGCTCGAGCTGAAACTCGCTTGGTCCGAGTTCACGGACTGCGTAGGCGCTGGCCACGAGCGGAAGCGCCTGCACCAGCCACGCGGGCGGCGTACCGAGAAAGCGTGCGACGATCGGCCCGCCAAAGACACCCGCGTCGGGATGCGCACGGAACGCCGTGCGATAGGCGTCGAGCCAGCCTGGCCCCACGAAAACGTCGTCATCGATATAAATGAGATGGGCTCCGCTGGCCTCATCGAGGGCGCGGTTCCGGGCGGGAGAAATCCCCTGCTCCAATTCTCTCACCGTCCTCAGGGGGAGCCGGTCCATGTAGCGCGCCACCACGCCAGGCGTATCGTCGGTCGAGCCATTGTCGACGACAATGATCTCGCAGCTGCCGGTGAGCACACCGGGCTCGCACAGGCGCTCGAGGGTCATGGCGAGCAGTGGCGCACGGTTCCAAGTGCAGATCGCGATCGTCACTGCCTCGTTGGGCGGTCCAGCGTCCATGCAGCTGGTCTCCGGAAGATGGGGTCGTCGGTCGCAGGTCATCGGTCGTCCGATGACCGACAACCGATGACCTTCCTGATATTGAATAGATCCTAAGCTGAATCTGGGCGGTGACAGTCATCACGGGATAAAAAAAGGGCGGCCAATGGCCGCCCTTTGATGGTCCCGCAGACTACGCGTCGCTACGGATTACGCCTTCTTGTTGCGACGACGGACCAGCCCAGCGCCGCCCATGCCGGCAAGGCCGGTAGCGAGCAGCGACATGGTGATGGGCTCCGGCACGGTGGTGGTGCCACCGCACTCGGCCTTCGGGGCATCGATGGTGTTCACGTTGCCATTCGCATCAATGAACAGCTTGGTGGAGCAGCCATTCGGCCCGGCCTGTGAGTGCAGGGCGAAGGTGGCGCCGTCGAGCGGATTACCGGTGAAGTTCAGCGTGAACGAGTAGGTATTACCATCATTGCCAATACCCTTGACGGCCGGATTGCCGTTACCTGCCTGCCAGCCAGCATCGCCCTGGATATCGGTCGGGCCGGGAATTGTAACGCCCCAGTCCGTGAAACCGGTGGTGCCGCCAGTAGGCGTGAGGGCCAGATCCCGGAAACCAATGGCGGTAAAGAAATCGCCATTCGTCGAGGTATTGGCAACATCCACCTTCAGGATGTTCGTGTTGGCGTCGAACGCGATGGTCACGGTGGCGCACGTTTCAAAATTGTCGCCCCCGCACACATCGTAGGTGCCTTCGCCAATAGCCCACGCAGGGCTGGCAAATGCCAGCAGCGCGGCAGCGGCACCTATTCCGCGAATGACATGCTTCATACGGTACTGTCCTCTCAGGTGAGACGTGAAGGGTGACTCGTTGGTGCGCTTACCGCTGAGTACGTGAGTGACGTAATCCCTGCCAGCCGATCCAGAGAAACGCCACGGGATACAGGATGGACTGCGCTACAGACTTGGCCACTGACTTCTTGAGGCCGAGCCGGGCAGCAGGGTCCTGCACCGACCTGAAGGCGAGCGGCAGATTAAGCGCCCAGAGCACTGCCGCCGCCACAATAAGCACTGCCATTACGATTGCCACGATAGCCCAGACCCGTGTCCCCAGGATCCAACCCCGGGCCACCGCAGCTCCCAGCAGCAATGCCAGACCCAACATGGGCACCGGCAAGCTGTTCAACTGGGAACTGACCGTCCCGAACTCCCAGTTTGGATTGCCGAACATCGGCGGATAGAAGGCCAGGCCGAGATCGATCAATCCGACAATCAGGAGCACGCCTCCCACCCAGCCCAGCAGCTTCCAGCCGAAATC
>DASSHL010000404.1:0-5379 GCA_035692845.1 Gemmatimonadales bacterium | reverse complement strand
CGCCGCGACAGTAGAGCAGGCGCTGGCTCATCCCACCTGGAACATGGGGCGCAAGATCACGGTGGACAGCGCCACATTGGCAAACAAGGCGCTGGAGATCATCGAGGCCCATTTTCTCTTTGGCCTGCCGTATGATGCGCTCGATGCCGTAGTGCATCCGCAGAGCATCGTCCATGCGCTGGTGGACTTCTGCGATGGGAGCGTGATGGCGCAGGTGGGCTTTCCCACCATGGAACTGCCGATTCTCTATGCGCTCACATGGCCCGATCGAGTGCCGGACATGGGCGTGCCGCGCTTCGATCCACTGCGTGCCAGCCCGCTTACCTTCGAGCCGGTGCGACACGATGTGTTCGGCGCGTTTCATGCCGGCATCGAGGCGGGCCGGGCGGGCGGCACTGCGCCCGCCGTGTTCAACGCGGCCAACGAAGTTGCGGTCGCGGCGTTCCTCGACGGGCGGATCCGTTTCGGCGACATCGCTGGCGTGATCTGCGGCGCTCTCGACTCGGCTGCGCCTCAGCCGGCCACCACCCTGCAGGGCGTGCTCGACGCCGACCACGAGGCGCGCCGACGGGCCCACGACTTGATCCAACGGATGTCCGCATGATCTCGCTGCTCGCGCTCGTTGTCGTCCTTGGCGTGCTCATCTTCATCCATGAGCTCGGCCATTTTGTGGCTGCGAAGTGGGCCGGCATCTATGTGCACCGGTTTTCGCTTGGGATGGGCTCACCCATCAAGGCGCTGACCTTCAGGCGCGGAGAGACCGAGTACGCCATTTCCTGGCTGCCGCTGGGCGGTTATGTGAAAATGGCGAGCGCCGAGGAGGAGGCCCTGTCCAAGCTGGAAGGCGGCGAGGCCCATACGCCGGTGCCGCCTGATCGGCTCTTCGAGTCGAAGCCAGTCTGGAAGCGCATCATCGTGATCGTGGCCGGCGTCACGATGAACATGCTCTTTGCCTGGGCGATCTACAGCGGGATCGCGCTCTACTCCGGTCGCACCCTGACGCTCGAGACCCGCGTCGGCATGGTCGACTCGGCGCTGATGCCGAAGGACGGCGGTGCACTCGCCACGCTGGTCCCCGGTGACCGGATCCTTGCCGTCAACGACGACACGGTTCATACGTGGAATGACGTGGTTGATGGCCTTCAGAATGCGTCGGGCAGCAGCCTGCGAATCAGCCTGGCCAGCGGGAGGATGGTGACCCTCCCGATTCCCGCCGAAGCGGTCGGTGAGCGCATGACCACCGCGCTTGCGGTACTGCCCTGGCGCGGCCCCGTGCTGGCCACGGTGGATTCCACGGGGCCCGCGTTCCGGGCAGGACTTCGGCCCGGCGACTCGGTCGCCACGATGAATGGGGCACTGATCGAGCAGTGGTACGCTCTGCAAGAGACGATCGAGGCACATCCCAACTCAGCAGTATCGCTGACGGTTGTCCGGAATGGACAGCCGCTCGACTTCACGGTCGTGACCGATTCGCAGGTTGTCCCGGACACCGGCAAGACCACGAAGGTGGTCGGACGCCTGGGTGTGGGGAGCCAGCTGCCGACTCGGCATGAATCGACAGGGATACTGGGCTCCCTCGGCGCTGGCGCTCAGCAGACAAGCGACGTCATCGTGCAGATCGGCCGGTCGGTCAAGGGGATGCTTACTGGTGAAGTGGCCGGCAAGGAGCTGGGCGGCCCCATCCTGATCGGGCAGCTGGCCGGCCAGACGGCCCGGCTGGGCCTGGTGGCATTCCTGTCGTTCATGGCGCTGATCTCGGTCAACCTGGCGGTTCTCAATTTCCTGCCGATTCCACTGCTGGATGGTGGCCAGTTCGTCTTCCTGATCGCGGAGGCCGCGCTGGGTCGCCCGCTGCCGATGAAGCTGCGGGAAGTGCTGTCCATGGCCGGGCTGGTGCTCCTGGTGCTCATCATGATCTTCGCCTTTTCGAACGACCTGAGGCGAGTGTTTTCAGGATGGCTGGGGTAGGGAGGAACAGGACGGGCAGGTCGGGCAGGTCCGGCAGGTCCGGCAGGTGTCTTCCCCCGCCGTCAGCCCGACGAAAGTCGGGGTCTAGAAGGTGATGCTCGCGCTGCCACCAACGCTGCCGGCTGTCCTGCTCCAATCTTGCCCTGCTGGCATCACCCTCTGGACCCCGACTTTCGTCGGGGTGACGATCAGGCGAGCCTCGGCTCCCGCGTCCCGCGTCCCGCGTCCCGCGTCCCGCGTCCCGCGTCCCGCGTCCCGCGTCCCCCTTGCCCCCCGCCGCAATGCCCAGTTATCTTCCCATGCTTGCAGAATTTACAGACTTTGCGGCCAGCCAGAGGACATCGCACGCATGACGTTTGAGAAGCAGCCGGTTATGGAGAAGCACCGAGCCCACGAGACCGACACTGGCTCGACTCGGCTTCAGGTCGCCCTGCTCACCGAGCGGATCAACTCCCTCACCGAGCACTTTCGCACCCATCCCAAGGACCACCACAGCCGGCAGGGCCTGCTCAAGATGGTAGGCACCCGCCGCCGGCTCCTGACCTACCTCCGGCGCACGGACCTGGATGGTTACCGCGCGCTCATCGAGGAATTGGGACTCCGCCACTAGGCAGTCAGCGATGGCCAGGGCGTCTCGGTCACTGGGACCGGGACGCCCTCTGCGCATTTGACGGGCCGCCGACACCACAGAGACAGGACACAGACGTGACCGCACAGAAGATCGAGACCGAATTTGCTGGCCGTCCCCTCATGCTCGAGACCGGACGCATGGCCAAGCAGGCTGCCGGGGCCGTCCTGGTGCAGTTCGGTGAGACGCAGGTGCTTGCCGCCGTGACCGTATCACCCAATCTCTCCACCCTGCCGTTCTTCCCCCTCACTGTCGAATACCGCGAGAAGACCTACGCCGCCGGCCGCATTCCGGGTGGCTTTCTCAAGCGTGAAGGCCGGCCATCGGATGAGGAAATCCTGGCGGCGCGCCTGATCGACCGGTCCATTCGTCCGCTGTTTCCCGAGGGCTTCAAGAACGAAGTGCAGGTTTTCGTCACGGTGCTTTCGGCCGACCAGGAAAATGATGCCGACATCGTCGGCCTGATCGCGGCGTCCACGGCGCTCAGCCTCAGCACCGTGCCATGGAACGGGCCGCTCGCTGCGGTGCGCGTGGGCCGGGTGGATGGCAACTGGATCCTCAATCCCACCTTCCAGCAGCTGGAATTCTCCGACATCGACCTCGTGGTCAGTGGCTCGGCCGATTCCATCATGATGGTCGAGGGCGGCTCGCTCGAAGTCTCCGAAAAGGAAATGCTCGACGCGCTGGGCGTAGCCCATAAGGGCATCGCCGAGCTGGTGGGTGTCGAGAAGAAGCTGGTGAGCAAGGCTCAGCCGGAGAAGATGGAGTGGCAGGCGCCCGCAGCCGATGCGGACCTGGCCGCCGCGGTGCGGAAGCTCGCGGAAAAGAAGGTCACCGCCGCCATGAACGCCAAGGACAAGCACGGCCGCGCTGGCAACCTGCGCACCGTTCGTGACGAAGTGCTGGCGGCTCTGGCGGAGAAGTTCCCCGAGCGACAGAAGGAAGTCGTCAGCGAGCTCGAGGACATCGAGTACCGGGTGATGCGCACGCAGGTGCTCGACAAGGGCGAGCGGGTGGACGGCCGCGACACCGACACCGTCCGACCCATCACCATCGACACCAGCGTCCTCAAGCGCACCCACGGCTCGGCGCTGTTCACCCGGGGCGAGACGCAGGCCCTGGTGAGCGTGACGCTCGGCACCGCCGATGACGAGCAGCGACTCGACAACATCGATGTCGCCGGCGAGACCACCAAGTCGTTCATGCTGCACTACAACTTCCCGCCGTTCTCGACCGGCGAAGTGAAGATGATCCGCGGCACCAGCCGGCGTGAGATTGGCCACGGCGCACTCGCAGAGCGTGCACTGCAGCCCCTGCTCCCCGATTACGACACCTTCCCCTACACGCTTCGCGTCGTGTCGGAGATCCTCGAGTCCAACGGCTCCTCCTCCATGGCCAGCGTCTGCGGTGGGTCGCTTGCACTGATGGATGCCGGTGTGCCGATGAAGGCCGCCTGCGCCGGTGTGGCGATGGGGCTCATCAAGGAAGGGAAGAAGGTCGCCATCCTGACCGACATTCTCGGGTCGGAAGACCACCTGGGCGACATGGACTTCAAGGTGGCGGGCACCGAGAAGGGCATCACCTCCATCCAGATGGACATCAAGATCCAGGGACTGGATCTCTCCATCATGGCCGAGGCGCTCGAGAAGGCCCGGAACGGCCGGCTCCACATCCTCAAGGAAATGAAGAAGGCCCTGGCCGCGCCGCGGAAGGATCTCTCGCCCTACGCGCCGCGCATTGTCACCATGCAGATCAAGCCGGACAAGATCGGCGACGTGATCGGACCCAAGGGCAAGACGGTCCGCGGGATCCAGGACGCCACCGGCGCCAAGATCTCCATCGAGGACAGCGGCGTCATCACCATCGCGGGCGTTGGCGCGGACACCATCGAGAAGGCGCGCGAGATGATCGCGGCCATCACGACCGAGCCCGAGGTGGGGAAGGTGTACGAGGGCCCGGTGAAGAGCACCACGCCCTTCGGTGCCTTCGTGGAGATCCTGCCCGGGGTGGAAGGACTGCTCCACATCAGTGAGCTGCAGCATGGGCGCACGGAGAAGACCGAGGATGTGGTCAAGGCCGGCGACGTGGTGCAGGTCAAGCTGCTGTCGGTGGATGAGCGCGGCCGGATGAAGCTTTCCCGGAAGGCGCTGCTGCCCAAGGAGTAGCGTGCACACCGTTCGCCTCGACGAGGGGCTCCATCGCAGCGTCGCGCCGAACGGCCTGATCATCCTGTCGGAGCGGATGCCGGCGCTGCGCTCGGTGGCCCTGGGCATCTGGGTCAGGACCGCCAGCGCGCATGAAGCCCGTGGCAAGATGGGCGTCTCGCACCTGCTCGAGCACATGGTGTTCAAGGGGACCGAGCGCCGCAGCGCCCGGCAGATCGCCCTTGAGCTGGAAGTGCGGGGCGGCAGCCTGGATGCCTACACCGGCCGCGACAACACCAGCTTCCAGGCACATGTGCTGGACGAGGACCTGCCGCTCGCGGTGGACATCCTCACCGATCTCGTCCGGCGGCCGCTCCTGCGCCAGGCCGACCTCGTGTCGGAGCGGCGCGTCGTCATTGAAGAGATCAGCGGGGTCGAAGACACGCCGGACGACATTGTCTTCGACCTGCATTCCGGCGCCCTTTGGCCCGCCCATCCTTACGGCTACACCATCCTCGGCTCCCGCGAGTCGGTTTCCGCCCTCGAGACTGACGACCTGCGCGCCGTGCATTCCGGCGCCTACTACCCCGGCAACTGCGTGATCGCGGCGGCCGGCAATGTGGACCACGCCGCCCTGCT
>DASSHL010000403.1:0-11770 GCA_035692845.1 Gemmatimonadales bacterium | reverse complement strand
TCTTCCGCCAGAGATCGAAGCCCCGCCGGGCCGAGCGGACCGCAGCTTCAATGTCTGCCGCGCCCGAGTCGGGGAAGCGTCCGATGAGATCGCCCGTGTCAGCAGGATTCCGGTTCTCGAACCAGGCGCCGCTCCGGGGGTCACACCATTCGCCATTGATGAAATTCTTGAAAGTCTTGGGCATGAGCGTCTTATCTCGAAAGTCATGAAGAAGTCGACGGTCTACAGTCGACGGTCGACCGTTGACATCGGTGGTCGACGCGCAAACTAAACGGGTGCCGGCACTCCCGCAGGACACATCCACGTTGCGCTGGCGCGGGCATAGCCGACGCGCGGCAACACCGCCATCGCCGCGAGCGAGAGGCCCCACACGAGCAGCAGGACCGCCAGCGCGTTGGCCCTGCCCTGCCGAGCCCGCCAGCTCGTCCGTAATGCGAGGATCGCGCTGATGATGAGCATCGCGAGCACCGCGAGATAGCCGAACAGCCCTGTACCGCAGGCGGCCGCGTAGGGCCAGAGTGGAAGCGCCACGGCGAGCGTGAGCCCCAGCACGATCCAGAGCCAGGTGGCCGCGCGATCGCGGCGGCGCACCGGCGACGCGACCGGCGTCGCAGCCGCCGGCGCGGTCGCCGTGCGCGTGACACCGGCCGGTGCGTTAGGCGGAGTCGGCATCTTGGCGATGGCCTTGTCGATGTCCGCCAGCTCACGATCCCAGTCTCTAGGCTGGTCGCTCATGAGTTCTCCCGACGAAGTCCGTAGCGCTCGATCTTCTTGTAGAGGTTTGACCGCGGCATCTTCAGTTCCCGCGCGGTCTCGCTCACGTTCCAGTCGTGGTCCCGCAGCTGCTGCACCAGGAAATTTCGCTCTGCTTCCTGCTTGAAGCTTTCAAAGGTGTGGGCGCCGGCCTCGCCACCGGTGCTGGCGAAGTCATCCTCGCCGGGCAGGATGCGCTCCACGTCGGCTGCGGTGACTGCCTTGCCCGGCGCCAGGATCAGCAGCCGCTCAACCGCATTGCGCAGTTCACGCACATTGCCGGGCCAGGAACGCCGCTGGAGGCGCCGCACGGCTTCCTCGTCGAACCCGCGCGCGGTGGCCCCGGTGCCGGCGGCAATCTGGCCGGTGAAGTGCGTCACGAGATCGGGAATATCGCCTCGTCGCTCGTCGAGTGGCGACACGTGTATTTCCACGACGTTCAGCCGGTAGAGCAGGTCCTCGCGGAATCGCCCTTCGGCGATCTCTTCGCCCAGATCCTTGTTCGTAGCTGCCAGCACCCTCACATCCACCTGAATCGCCTTCGATCCGCCAATCCGGGTGACCACACCCTCTTGCAGCACGCGCAGCAGCTTGGCCTGCGCGGCCAGCGACATATCGCCGACTTCATCGAGGAACAGCGTTCCGCCATCAGCCTGCTCGAACTTGCCCGCCCGGTCGGCGAACGCGCCAGTAAAGGAGCCCTTCATGTGACCAAAGAGTTCGCTCTCGATCAGCTCCGACGGAATGGCGGCGCAGTTGACTTCGACGAAAGGCCGGCCGTGCCTTGGCGAAGCTTCATGCAGCGCACGCGCCACCAGCTCCTTGCCGGTGCCGTTGTCACCGGTAATGAGCACCCGTGCCGTGGTGGGGCCGACACGCTGGATCATGTCGCGGGTGGCCTCGAGCGCGGCGCTGTTGCCGATCATGGCGTAGCGGCGGCCCACGGCTTCCCGAAGCCGGAGATTCTCGCCCACCAGGTCGGCGTGCTCCGCGGCCTTGCGGACCGTGACGAGGAGGCGGTCAGAATCGAGCGGCTTCTCCAGGAAGTCGAACGCGCCGCGGCGCGTGGCCTCGACCGCCGTTGCCACCGTGCCGTGGCCCGAAATCATCACGACTACGGCCGACGGATCGAGGTCCCGCAGGCGATTCAGGGTCTCGAGCCCGTCGAGGCCTGCCATCTTTACATCGAGAAAGACCACATGCGGGCGGAAATCGGGATAAACCGTAATGGCCTCGCCACCAGAACCCGCAGCCCGTACCTCGATACCTTCGTATTCGAGCACCTGCTTTACGGCCTGGCGGATGCCAGGTTCATCGTCCACGATGAGCACGCGATGGTTCATGGCGTCCCCGAATAGAATGTCACGCCGTCGCCGTGGACCACCACCGACCTGACGCCGCGCGGCAGCGGAACCGGCACCGCACGCGAAGTATCGCCGGTCACCTTCTCCATCATGCGGGGCACCACTTCCGATGGCAGCGGGAAACTGCGGAAGCTGAGGGACTCGATGCGCCATGCACCACGGCCAGGCGCGGCGATCGTGAGCGGACCGCTGGCCGACATCGGCTCATGATCGCCCACCGCCATGCCCAACGGGCCGAGCAGGCCCGACGGAAGCCTCGCCGTGTTGGCCATGGCCCGCACCTCGATGGTGCCCTCGGCCAGGCGTACGCGAATAGAATCAAAGGTTCCGCGCATATAAGGACCCAGCACATCGCTCAGCAGCGACGCCGCCTCGTCAGCCGAAAGCGTCACGGAATCCCGGCTGCTCCCGAGCTTGGCAAGCTTGCGCCGGCCCTCGGTGAGCGCGCCGGGCGATGGCGTGCCAGTTTCCATGACGGCCGCAGGCTGGTGTCGCGCTTTTCGCAGCAGCTCCCGGCCCCAATCGCCCAGGCGGTCACGGTAGAGCCAGCCGGCCAGCAGGATGAGGATCAGCGTGAGGCAGCCGAACAGCCGGAACGGTGCGAGCAGGCAGCCTTTCATGCGAGCCTCACGGTCAACCGGGAGGAGTAACGAGGGCCGGCAGGGGTCAGTTCGCTTTCGTAGAGCACCACCTCGCGCGCCGTGAAGGCCTCACCCGCTGGCACCACATCAATCCGATCGATCGCGCCCGGTGGAAAGTGCTGGCCGTCCCGCAGGCGGCCGAGGGTGACGTGCGAGCGAAACGGTACACCTTCAGGCGCGAAGCCGATGGCTTCGGAGGCGCGTTCCACCCGATCCTTGAGCAGTTCGAGGGCTGGTGGCCCCTGCAGCCCAAGCCACAGCACACGCGGCCGCCGCTGATCCGGAAAGGCGCCGATGGTTGTGAAGCGCATGGACATTGGCGCCGCGTCCCGCGCCGCCTGCTCCACCGCCTCGGTTACCACCTCAAGCCGCTCGGGAAGCACTTCGCCGTAGAACTTGAGCGTGACATGCGCGGAATTGTCCTGGACCCAGCGCACTGGCCATCCCAGGGCGCGAAGCTCACGCAACACCCCGGTGAACTCTGCCTGAGCCGGCGCGGGCAATGGTATGGCGGCGAAGAGGCGCACGAGTCAGCCGGCGGCCGTCATTGCGAGCAAGGCGCCCCTGCGGTAGCCCCGCTCGTCCAGCTCGACGGCAGCGAACCCCAGTGCCGCAATCTCGTGCTCGATGGTTTCCCAGTGCGCGCGCACCAGGTCCAGTTCGGCAGCGTCGACCTCGACCCGCGCCCGCGTGTCGAGATGCCGGACACGAAGATTGCCGCGCACTCCGATCGCGCGCACCAGCGCCTCGGCCTGCTCCACCTGGGCCAGGCGCTCCTCGGTGACTTCCACTCCGTAACGGATCCGGCTGGCAAGACAGGGCGCCGCTGGCGCATTCCAATTGGGAATGCCCAGGGAGCGCGCGGCCTCCCGCACCTGATCCTTGGTCCAGCCCAGTTCGGCCAGCGGGGAGCGTACATGCCACTCGGCGCCTGCCCGCATCCCCGGCCGATGCTCGCCCGTGTCGCTGGCGTTTGTGCCATCCAGGATGCAGCTGAAACCGCGTTCGGTGGCGAGTGAGGTCAGCTCCGACCAGAGTTCGTGCTTGCAGTAGAAACACCGGTCGGGAGCATTGGCGCGATAGCGCTCGTCCTCCAGTTCCCGGGTATCCATCTCGAAGAGCGGCACGTCGAACTGCCGGGCCAGCGCCACGGCCTGCGCATACTGCACGGCTGGGTAGGAGGCACTGCGGCCAATGACGGCGAGGAATTGGTCGGGGCCGAGGGCTCGCGCCGCCGCGACGGCGAGCAGCGAACTGTCCACGCCACCCGAGTAACCGAGAATGGCGTTGTCGAGCGCGGCCAGTGTGTCGAGGAGTGGCCTGATCTTGTCCATGCTGAAAGGTATCATGACCGGGGGTAGGACACAGCCGGGCAAACGTGCTCGCCTTGGCCACCTGCTCGCCCTGCGACAATTGCCAAATGGGGCGGCTCCATCCTAGCGTACAGCATGATTCCACGCACCCTGGACATCACCGACCAGCTCACGCTCCCGCTGGCGGAGCTCCACTTTCGCGCTACACCCGCTGGGGGGCCGGGCGGCCAGCACGTGAACCGCTCCGCCACACGTATCGAACTCTGGTGGAACGTGGCTGAGTCGCCGAGCCTCGACACTGACCAGCGTACGCTGCTGCTGGCGCGGCTTGCGTCGCGGCTTGATGCCAACGGACAGATCCGCATTGTCGCCGCCAGCCGGCGGAGCCAGCTCCAGAATCGCGAGGAAGCGGTAGCGCGCTTCATGACCACCATCCGGAACGCGCTCCACGTCGCCAAGGCTCGACGCAAGACTCGCGTGCCCCGCGCGGCTCGCCAGGCGCGCCTCGAGGCCAAGCGCCGGCGGGGAAGCCTCAAGACATCCCGCCATCCAGTGCGGGACGACGAGTAGCCCATGCAGCGCCTCTCTGCCCTGCCCCCCTTGCCCGATCCCGCTGCGATCGCCACGGCCGCGGACGTCATTCGCCGGGGCGGACTGGTCGCCTTCCCTACGGAGACGGTGTACGGACTCGGCGCCAACGCGCTCGATGCCGACGCCGTTCGCCGGATTTTCCTGGCCAAGGGCCGGCCTGACAACAATCCACTGATCGCCCACGTGCCGGATGCGCTGGTGGCGCGCGAGCTGGTGGCTGACTGGCCCGAGCGCGCAGCGCTCCTGGCCGAGCGCTTCTGGCCAGGTCCCTTGACCCTGGTCCTGCCCAAGCGGCCCGTCGTACCCGATCTGGTGACGGCCGGCTTGCCGGCCGTTGCCGTCCGGGTACCCTCGCATCCCGTGGCACTAGCGCTGCTTCGCGCCGCGGCCCTGCCGATTGCGGCGCCCAGCGCCAATCGTTTTACCGAACTCTCGCCCACCACGGCAGATCACGTCGAGCGCTCCCTGGGTGAGCAGGTTGACGTGATCCTCGACGGAGGACCGACCACGGTCGGGATCGAGAGCACCGTGCTCGACCTGACGGGACCAACGCCCCGGCTCCTCCGACCCGGGATGGTCACCCTCGCCGAGCTGGAGCAGACCATCGGCGCCATCGCTCCCCCACCCCTCGTGACGGCCGCTGCTCCCCGGCTGTCGCCAGGCATGCATGAGCGACACTACGCGCCCCGCGCCACCCTGCTGCTGGTAAATCCAGCGGAAGTCGAGCGCGAAGCGGCGCGCGCCGGCGCCATGCCGGTTGGTGCGCTGGTCCTGAGCGACCTCCTCTGGCCGGTCCAGCACCCGATCCGGATGCCCAGCGACCCGGCGGCATACGCCAGCCGCCTCTATGCAGCGCTGCACACGCTCGACGACCTTGGCTGCCACCTGATCCTGGTTGAGCGCCCACCGGACGCGCCCACATGGCTGGGCGTGCATGACCGGTTGCGGAGGGCGGCTGTGAAGGAGTGAGTCGTACGTCATACGTCGTATGACCCAGGACTAACACGTGCGACTTACGCATGCTGAGGCACCGGCATAGCTTCCGATCACGGGCGCCCTGCTCACATGCGCCCGCCCCACCCGACCGGAGGCCACCATGTCATCCACACTCCTCGATTCCTTCCGCAATCTCCTGACACCAGACACTGTTTCCTCGGTCGCCAGCCGGTTTGGTGAATCCGAGTCCGGCATTTCGCGAGCGCTCACCAGCGGCTTCGGCGCCATCCTGCTGGGCCTGCTCAACAAGACCAGCGACTCCGGCGCGATGCACGATGTGCATGGACTCGTCACCCAGGCAGCCGCTGATACCGATGGACAGGCCGAGGGAGGACTCATGTCACTGCTGGGTGGCGGCACGGCCGCGCTCGGTACGCTCGGCAGCCGCCTCCTCTCCATGGCCTTCGGCGGTAACAGCGCCGCCATATCGGATGCCATCGGCCGTACCAGCGGGGTCAAGTCCTCGACGGCCGGCTCGATACTCTCCATTCTTGCGCCGGTGGTGCTCGGTGTCCTCGGACGGCGCGTGCGCAGCGAAGGCCTCTCGGCCAACGGACTCACATCGTTGCTCACGAACGAAGCCGATTCCATCCGCAACATGGCGCCGGCCGGCCTCGCGTCTCTCTTCGGGCTCGGTACGGCCGCTGCCCCGGGTGCCCGGCGGATGGTGGAGGATGAAACCAGCCGACGAGCGGGCGGATTGGGCTGGGTCTGGCTCGCTGTGGCGGCTGCCGTCATTCTCGGCATCATCTGGTTCGCCTCGCGCACCAATGGGCCGGTGAACGAACGCATGGCGATGGACACAACGATGGCGCCGGCCGGCGTCGGCAACGACTCCACCGACGTTCAGGCATATTCACCGCGCGGCAGCGGCAGCGTGGTCCTTCCCGACGGCCGCCGGCTCACTGTGCCGGACACCAGTCTCGAGGCGCGGGTCGTCGCCTTCATCACTGACTCCAACGTGAAGACGGACAAGGACACCTGGTTCAACTTTGACCGGCTTCGGTTCGAGACCGGGTCAGCCACGCTCGCACCGGAATCAGAGGGCCAGCTTCGCAACCTGGCCGCGATCCTCGGTGCCTACCCCGAGGTGCACGCCAAGATCGGTGGCTACACCGACAGCACGGGCAATGACGACGCCAACAAGACGCTGTCAGAGAATCGCGCGCGCAATGTGATGAACCAGCTCGTCGCGCTCGGCGTGGACAAGGGAAGGCTGGAGTCCGAGGGTTACGGTGAGGAGCATCCGGTCGCGAGCAACGCCACCGAGGCGGGCCGGGCCCAGAACCGACGGATTGCATTGAGGGTTACGGAGAAATAGGGCCCAGGGATTCGGGGTCAGGGATGCGTGACGAGCGTCAGCTCTTCCGCCCTGGCCCCTGATCCCTAATCCCTCTCTGCTACCACTACCGGCACGTCCACCCGCCAGCCTTTCAGCTGCGTCGCTACGCTCAGGGTCATCGGGCCGGGGTGCTGCGGACTGAAGGTAAAGTCTGCCGTTTCTCCCGGTCCCATCAGCACGCGCGCGGGGCGCATGCTGCGCTGCCGGGCCGGCAGGTCTGCCCCATCCTTGGCGACCGCGCGCCAGGTCGTCGTACCTCCACTATCTCCCAGCGAGACGATCACCCGCCAGTCCGGCGCAATCTGGACCAATCGCAGGCGGTGTACCCTGCCCATGGCCAGGCGGAGCGTGTCTGGTGTCGCCCGGCCGTTGACTCGTCCCGTTTCGTCGAATCCCTGATTGACAAGAATCGTGTGGTCCACATTGCTATCGAGCTGCTCATGCTCGTCGAGCACGAGGAGCGGGCCGGCGAGACCCGCAGCGATCTGGAAACCCTCGTTGGAATGGGAGTGATAGATGAACGTCCCTGCTCGCGGCGGCGTGAAGGTGACAGTGGTCGAATCGCCTGGCATGATCTCAGCCATCGGGTGGGCGGTGCTACCGCTCCAGCCCGGCACGCCATCGGCATCGCTGTTCTCCAGCTCGATGCCGTGCCAGTGCACGGCGCTCGGGTAGGGCATCCGGTTCACCACCGTGATGGCGACCGGCTGCCTCCGCCTGAGCACAAGTAGATGGGTCGCCTCGGGAACAGAGTCCGGCGCCGGAGGCTGTGGTCCCTGCTGCTCCACGAAGGCGTATCGATGCGCAGGACCCTTGTCCTGCACTGGTTCCGCCTGCATGAAGAGCCGAACGTCTCGCACAGGCTGCGCGGTTGCGAGTGACGACATCGCCGTGCCAGTCACCGTGATTCCCAGCACGAGGCCAGCCATGCTGGACGCACTGTGCCCCACCTCGGCCGGCGAATCGGGATCGGCAGGGTCAGCGACCGTGTTCAGTGATAGATAGTGCGAGACGTGAAACCCGAAATGGCAATGGAAAAGCCAGTTTCCCGGTCGCTCCGCCACCCATTGCATGGACATGGTCCCGCCAGGCAGCATTAGCTCCGTGACGGCCTGCCGGCGCGCCCCAGGAATGTAGACGCTGTCGCTCACGCCATTGCCGCGGCTCTCCACGTCGAAGTAGAAGCCGTGCAGGTGCATGGGATGCGCATCGGCGGAAGGATTGAGCCAGCGCCAGCGCACGGTGTCACCCGTCGCGAACGTGAACCGCTCGGTGTATGGCCATGACTTGCCGTTGATCACCATCATGTCGCGGGGAATCCACGGCTTGGGCTGGGTGGTGTCGGCCTCCTCGAACCACGTGCCAATGACGAAAACCCGATCGGCGGGCGCGACGTCCGTCGAATCCACGATCAGCGCGCCGTACAGCTGGCTGTCCTCACCATGACGGTCTTCCATCGTGGCCCCAGCAAAGCCGCCCCAGTAGTAATAGGACCCGGGTGCGCCTGCGTTGAAGGCGACGGCGCGCTCGGCGCCAGGCCTCAACTGCACCGTATCCGCGACGGTGCCGGGACGGGCGTGAAGGCCATGAATGACGACTGTCGAATCGGAAAGGGTGTTGCGAACAACCACGCGGATGGGCGTGCCACGACGCACTCGGACGAGCGGTCCCGGAATGGTGAGGGGCTTCCCGGCTTCTGCAAAGGCCAGGACCGGTTGGCTGGGTCCCGAATCGGTGGTGGGAAACCATTGTCCGCGGCGGACCTCGAGCTGCAGCATCAGCGTGTCACGCTGCAGGGAACCGGCTGCGGAGCGGTTGTCGTTCGCGAAGATGCGCTCGTCAGTTCTCATCCGCCCCTTCGTTCCCGGGCTCGGCCCGGCAAGCAGCAGGAAAAGGCCGACGCACACGCAGAACGGCTGGGGCGGCAAGCAACGCATGAGGGTCCCTTGGCAGAAGGCCGAGCGCTCAGCGCTCAGCGCCTAGCGCGCTGAGCTCATACCGCTTTACGTACCGCACACCGTCAGCATCCTCGAAGCCTGCCCAAACAGTGTCACCACGGAAGACCGGCTCGGGATACCCCAGGAACCCGTCCGGAGTCGTGACCTGGCCCAGGTAGCGGCCATCTGGCTCGAAGACATCGTACACTACAGGTTCGGTCCACGTGTCGGGCTTGGAGGGATCAATATTCGCCTCACGCCGGCCTTCGCGCGAGAGGCGCACCCAGATCCGGCCCTCATCGCCCGCGATGACATCCGTAAATGGTGGCTTCACAGCCGGCACGTCCGGCCCGTTCCAGCTCCAGCTGCCGAAGGAGCTGCGCATCCGATCAATGATCATCTGCTTGCTATCAGCCGCTTCGTCGGCGGCGACCGGAACAGCTGCCACCTCACGACCGAGAACCAGTGGCGAGCCAGGCCGGAAAAGCGTGATGCGGTACGAATCCTCCACCCCGCCAACAAAGTATCCGAGAGGACTGAGTGCCCACGCTGCTCCGGGTGCGAAAGGAACCGAGTACGTCATCGAGCTGCCCTTGTTGTCACCACCGGTCACCAGGGCAGGTGTCACATGCCACTGCGGCCCAAGAAGCGTGTCTCCCGGAGAGCCGTCGGGGTGAAACCGTGCGAGCCCCGCGCGGCGCTTGTCCGGTGCAGAGTCGGGATCGAGCGTCACCGGGGTGTAGACGTTGTCGGCCGTGTCCCGCGCAAACTGACGGCTGTACCAGGAGCTGGCCCGGATTCGCCAATATGTGAGATAGGAGCCAGTCGAGTCGAAGACCGTGATCCGCCCATTGCCCGGATCACGAATGAGCACGCGTCCGTCCGACAGCACTGCAAGTCCGCCATCCGGCTGGGTGTACTCGCCCGGTCCGCCGCCCTTTCGGCCGAAGGTTGCCACGTAGTGTCCGTCGGGTCCGTACTTCCGCAGCACCGGTCCTGCATCCGACACGTAGATCGACCCGTCAGGCGCCACGGCAATAGCGCGGAAGTCGCCGAGCAGATCGTACTCTTCACCATCGGCCTTGCCCACTGTGGCGCGCTCGACCAGCGTTCTCGGCCCGCCCCACACGCTGCCGGAGACCGTTCGAACGACAATCGTATCGCCCACCGTGTCGCGCTCGGCTTGCCAGGACTCGGCCCCGGTGCGCTCACCCCCACAGCCGGCGATCAGCAGAATGAGCGCGGCGTGCCCAAGTCGGTTCATTGTTGTCTCCGTTCGAGGAAGGTCAAATATCTGCCTGACACCTCCGGAGGGGGAAAGGTTTCGTGGTGGCCGAGTCCGGCTATCTTCTTCCGCCATGACCGCAACCACTCCGCTCGCGCCGACAGGATTCGCCCTCCGGGTGCGTGGTCTCCGCAAGGCCTTCGGGGAGGTCATCGCGGTTGACGGTCTCGACCTCGAGATATCGCCGGGCGAATGCTTTGGCCTGCTGGGCCCCAACGGCGCCGGCAAGACGACCACCATCGAAATCTGCGAAGGCCTGACGGCAGCCGATGGCGGCGACGTCGAAGTGCTCGGCCACTCCTGGTCCGAGCACGGCCAGGACCTGCGCCAGCGCCTTGGCATTCAGCTGCAGGAGACCCAGCTCTCCGAGAAGCTCACGGTCGAGGAAACGCTCCGGCTTTTCCGCAGCTTCTACCGCGCGGGTCGGGATGTTCAGGACGTGATTGCGCTGGTCCAGCTTGACGAGAAGCGCCGAGCGCGTGTCGGAACGTTGTCGGGTGGACAGAAGCAGCGACTGGCCCTTGGCTGCGCGCTGGTCGGCGATCCCGATCTCGTCTTCCTCGATGAACCGACGACTGGCCTGGATCCACAGGCCCGCCGGCAGGTGTGGGAACTCGTCGAGCAGCTCAGGATCACGGGTCGCACCGTCCTGCTGACCACGCATTACATGGACGAAGCCGAGCGCCTTTGCGACCGGGTGGCCATTGTCGACCACGGCCGGAAGATCGCGCTTGGGACGCCCCGCCAGCTGATCGCAGGACTCGGTGCGGAGCAAATCGTCTCGTTCGCGGTCGAAGCGCCAGCTGACGCGCTGGACGCACCTGCCCTCGATGCAATCGCCCGGGCCGTCCGCGCTTCCCAGCCGCCACGCGCTACCGACACAGGCTGGGAGTTGCCGGTCGCGGCCACGCATGAAGCCATCCCTGCGCTGCTCGCCGAGCTCGACCGGCGCGGCCTGGCGCTGTCGGAACTCCGGACCCATCTCCCGACGCTGGAAGATGTGTTCGTGTCGCTTACGGGACGAGCGCTGCGCGATGCCTGACGGCGGGGAGCGTACGCCGGTGCGGCCCGCATTAATTGAGCTTACGCTGGTCCGGCTCAAGGAATTCGTTCGCGAGCCCGAGGCCATGTTCTGGGTGTTCGGCTTTCCCCTGCTGCTGGCGCTCGGTCTTGGCATCGCCTTCCGCAACCGTCCGCCTGAATCGATCCGCGTGGGTGTCCTCCAGTCAACGCCGGCGGCGATCGCGGCTTCGCTCGACTCGGTCCGCGGGCTGAGCGCAGTGCGGCTCCCGGATGACAGCGCCGGCGCACGCGCGTTGCGCAACGCCGACGTAGCGCTGGTGGTGGCACCTGGCGCCAACGCCGGGGTGGAATACCGCTTCGACCCGTCGCGGCCTGATGCCCGCACCGCTCGCCTGCTCGCCGATGATGCGATCCAGGATGGTGCTGGCCGGCAGACTGCCCTCGCTGTCAGCGAGTCGACCGTCAGCGAGCGCGGCGCGCGCTATATCGACTTTTTCATCCCGGGCCTGCTTGGCCTCAATCTCA
>DASSHL010000402.1:0-3970 GCA_035692845.1 Gemmatimonadales bacterium | reverse complement strand
GTTCAAGTCGCTCAAGGAGCTGATCGAGACGGTGGCGGACCGGCTGGAACAGGGCGAGGAAACCGAACGACGTGCCCAGCTGCTTCGCGAGCTGCGTGCGGTGATACGGCGCCTTGATGGCGTGTCGGATGGACTCAATCGTGCGCTTCGGCCGGTGCCCGGCGGACCCGCCACCGTGCGGTGGATGGAGCGCTCGGGCCGGAAGCAGCAGGACGTGGCTCTCTCGAGCGTGCCACTCGAGCTGGCACCAATCCTCAGGGAGCTGATCTTCGATCGGGTGGAAACCGTGGCGCTCACCAGTGCCACGCTCGCTGCCTCGGGCGAGTTCGAGTTTCTCGAGTCGAGGCTGGGTCTTGACGGTGAAACCAGCCGGGTCTCGGTACGGGCGACCTTTGCGTCCCCATTCGATTTCGGTGCGCAGTGCCTCTTCGGCGTCCCGACCGACATTCCCGATCCGCGCGAGAATGAAGCTGCGCATGACGCTGCGGTGGCGCAGGTGGTGCGCGACCTCGCCTATGCATCGGATGGCGGGATGTTTGTGCTTTTTACCAGTCACGCGGCACTCAGGCGTGCGGCCGCGCGGCTGCGCCAGGAGCTCGATCCGCGGTGGCCGCTGCTGGTGCAGGGAGAGGCGCAGCGGGACCAGCTGTTACGCCGCTTCCGTGAGTCGGGGCAGGCGATCCTGCTCGGCACCGATTCCTTCTGGGAAGGAGTGGATGTGCCGGGACGGGCGCTCCGCGGACTGGTGCTGACGAAACTACCTTTCAAGGTTCCGAGCGAGCCGATCACGGCGGCGCGCTGTGAGCAGCTGGAGGAGCAGGGGCGGAACGGCTTCATGGAATACCTGCTGCCGCATGCCGCACTCAAGCTCAAGCAGGGATTTGGACGCCTGATTCGAAGCCGGCAGGATGCGGGCGTGGTGGTCCTGCTCGACAGCCGGGTGGTGACCAAGCGGTATGGACCGCTGGTACTGAACGGCCTTCCGCCTGCTGACCGTATCGTCGGGTCCTGGGCAGAAGTGCGCACGCGCTGTGAAGACTTCTTTGCCCGTTTCGGGATCGGTGCCAGCGTATGAGCGACCTTCGTCCATCCAAGATTGTCTGTGTGGGGCGCAACTATGCTGCGCACGCGGCCGAGCTGGGCAACCCGATGCCTGAACGGCCAATGCTGTTTCTCAAGCCGCCCAGCGCGTTGCTGGGACATGGCGAGGCGATCCGGCTGCCAGCCGCGTCGACGCAGGTCGAATATGAAGGCGAGATTGGCGTCGTGATGGGGCAGCGCTTCCGAGGCGGTACGCTGGCGGAGGCCGAGCGCGCCATCGGTGGGTTCACCTGTGTCAATGATGTGACGGCGCGCGATCTTCAGCGGGTGGACGGGCAGTGGGGGCGCGCCAAGGGGTTCGACACCTTCTGCCCCGCTGGGCCGCAGGTTGTCCAAGGTCTCGACTGGCGCACGCTCGAACTCGCGACCCGGGTGAATGGTACGGAGCGACAGCGCGCGCCCAGCACCGGCATGCACTTCAGCATTCCCGAGCTGATCGCCTACATCGGGGCGATCATGACGCTGGAGCCCGGTGACCTCATCGCGACCGGAACGCCGGCAGGCGTGGGACCGCTTTCACCCGGCGATGTGGTGGAGGTCGAGGTCAGTGGTGTGGGAGTGCTTGCCAACACGGTTCTATCAGGAGCGGAGCAATGATCCAGAAGAGCGAGCGAGCTGAACGACTTCCCGGCTATCCCCTGGCGGAGATCCCGGGCATCAAGCGGCGCCTGCTCGATGAGGGCGTGGACGTGATCGACATGGGCGCGGGTGATTCCGACTATCCGCCCGCGCAGCCGATCATCGACGCCCTCAGGGACGCGCTGGGTGACCTGCGCTATCACAAGTACGGTTTCCAGCTGGGCCTTCCTGAGTTCCGGAAGGCCTGCAGCGCGTTTGTGGAGAAGCGCTTTGGCCAGTCCTTTGATCCGATGACGGAGATCCTGCCGCTCATCGGCTCCAAGGAAGGGCTGACCCACATGGCGTTCGGTGTCTGCAATCCGGGCGACGTGGTGCTGGTTCCGGAGCCCGGCTACCAGGCCTACATCGGCGGCGCACTGCTCTCGGCCTGCGAGCCGCATGTCTGCGGTCTGCGCCCGGAGTCCGACTTCCTGCTGGACTGGGACAGCATTCCCGCGTCGGTGCTCGAGCGCACCGGCCTCGTCTACCTGAACTATCCCAATAATCCGACGGCGGCCGTGGCGCCGCTCGAGTATCTCGAAAAGTCGGTCGCGATCTGTCGCAAGTACGACATCCTGCTGGCCTACGACAACGCGTACGCCGATATCACGTTCGATGGATACCGTGCGCCCAGCATCTTTGAAGTGCCGGGAGCGCGGGATGTCGCGGTGGAATTTCTCTCGCTCTCCAAGAGCTACGCCATGACCGGTTGGCGCATCGGTTACGCCGTTGGGGCCAAGCCACTCGTCTACGCGCTTAACCGGGTGAAGAGTTACGTGGACACGGGCCCGTTCCTCGCCATCCAGAAGGCTGGCTGCGTGGCGCTCGACCGGAGCGAGGAATTCGTCGCGCCGATCCGTGCCGAGCTGCAGCGCCGGCGGGACGCAGGAGTCGACGCGTTGCGGGAAGCCGGTTTCGAGATCCAGAGCCCCAAGGCGGCCATGTATCTCTGGGTGCCTCTGCCAGACGGTGTGCCGTCCCAGGCATTCGCCAGGAAGGCCATGCTCGAGACCGGCACCATAGTGCTGCCGGGCTCGGGATTTGGCCCGGCGGGAGAGGGCTTCTTCCGGATTGCGCTTACGGTGCCGCCGGAGCGCCTCGCAGAGGGCGTCAGGCGGCTTGGCGCCGTGCTGGCCGGCACGACCTGGGAGGACTTTGCGGCGCGCACCTGACCTGCAGTTCCCGCGGCCGCCGCGCGGGTCATGGGTGGTGCTGGCTGGCAGCATCGCCCTGCATCTGGGCCTGCTTGCGCTCTTGCTGTTCCGTGCTCACCTGCCGCAGATGGTGCCTGCCCATGAGGAAATCCGGCTAGCTGAGCTTCCGCCCCTGGCTCCAGTCCGGAGCGCGGCAGCACCATCAGCGCGGCGGCGTGCGGCAGCGGTGCCCTCATCACCCGGGAGGGAGGCTCCGGCCCCTTCCGTGGTGGCGGATACCGGCTCGGGCCAAGGTGCGGTTGGCGCCCGTCCGGCGCCGGATGCCCAGGCGGCATCGAGGTACGGGCGAGTCGGGCCGGCCAAGTCCACGGGCAAGGTCTGGGTCGCGCCCCTGCCGCTTCCACCCCGTGAACTCGCGGCTCGCCTCACGCGTTCCCACTCCGAGCTTGCCGACAGCGCGGTGACGGCCATCATCCAGGCTTTTCTCGACTCGATCGCCACCGATCCAGCGATCCGGGCCGCGCGCGCGCCCGAATGGACCACCACGTTGGGCGGCGCGAAGTTCGGCCTGGATTCAAAATGGATTTATGTTGCCGGGCTCAAGATTCCGACTGCGCTGCTGGGACTGCTCCCGATGCCGGCAGGCGGGAACGATCAGCAGGCGTTCGACCGGTCGGCAGCGCTGTACCAGGACCTGCGCCAGGCGGCGCAGCGGGCCCAGAACGTGGCTGAATTCAAGAAAGCGATCAAGGACATCCGGGAGCGGAAGGAGGCGGAGCGCCAGTTCGAGAAGAACCAGCGTACGCCACCTCCACCCGACCTGGTGCCGGAGGAGTCCCCGCAGTGAAATTGCTCGACCTTGAAGAAACCATCGTTATTGTGACGGGATCCACCGGGGCGGCGCTGGAGCGCGATCGCCCGCTGGCCGTGTGGCTCCGCGACGAGATCGATCGCCGGGCAGACGGGCAGGCCTATCGCCGTGCCGTGCTCACGGATGATGAGAGCTACTTCCGGAGTGACATCCTGCAGCGCCAGACGACGATCGCGATTGGCGGGCCGGGGGTGAACGCTGTCACCCAGCACTTCTTCAGCATGCT
>DASSHL010000401.1:0-2692 GCA_035692845.1 Gemmatimonadales bacterium | reverse complement strand
CGTCAGCCCTGTCCGGGACCTGCACCCTCGACCCTCGGCCGCGCACCGATCATGGCTGCTCCTGGGCGCCGCCCTCGGCCTCGGCCTCCTCACCAAGTTCAGCATCGCCTTCATCGGGATCGGCATCGTGGTTGCGATCCTCGTCACGCCACTCAGGCGATCGCTGCTCACTCCCTGGCCCTGGGTCGCCCTGCTCATCGCACTCGTCATCGGCAGTCCCAGCATCATGGGACAGATCCGACTCGGCTTCCCCGTCGTCGGCCAGATGCACGATCTCCAGGGCTCACAGCTCGAGCGCGTCACACCGCTCGCGTTCTTCAAGGGCCAGTGGGACATGTTCGGCCCGCTGATCCTGCTCGCGATCCTCGGGCTGGTGCAGCTCCTCCGCTCCCGCTACGCGGCGGCCGGCTGGGCCATTCTCGCGACGTTCATCCTGCTCATGATCCTCAAGGGCAAGCCCTACTATGTGGGGCCGATCTATCCGACGCTGCTGGCTGCGGGTGCGGTGATGGTTGACAGCTGGGTCGCGGGTCGCGAGTCGCGGGTCGTGCGTCTGCTGGGATACAGTCTTCCCGCGCTGATCGTCATCGCATTCGGCGCGATCTCGCTTCCCTTTGGCGTGCCGGTTCTCCCACCCGCGCAGATGGACGCCTACGCCCGCCGCCTCGGCGTGACGCAGGAGACCAACACCGGTGAGGTGATTGCCCTGCCACAGGACTACGCCGACACGCTGGGCTGGGAAGAACAGGTGAAGGCGACCGCTCGCGTCTACGACTCGCTCCCGCCCGTCGAACGCAATGAAGCCGTCATCCTGGCGACCAACTACGGACGCGCCGGCGCCAATGATCACCTGGGACGGAAGTACGGCCTGCCGCCCTCCGTGGCGCCGATGGGATCCTACTGGTTCTTCGGGCCGGGAACGAAACCGGGCAAGGTGTTGATCGTCATCGGCGGCACGCGCGCGGACCTGGCTCCCTACTACGACTCCGTCACCCTCGCCGCCCACCTCAGCAATCCCTGGCGTGTCCCCGAAGAACGTGCGGTGGATATCTGGGTGGCCAGGGGGAATCACTATACGCTGCAGGAGGTGTGGGGACGGTTTGAGGGGGAGAACTGAGACGGGGAGGCGGGAAGACGGGAAGACGGGAGGTGCTCATGCCTCCTGATCTTCCCGCCCTCCCGTCTTCCCGCCTTCCCGTCTTGTCAGTCCACTCCCAACCCACTCGGCACCCTCGCCGGCACCGTGTGGCTCAGGTCCCGCGCGGCGGGGTCGGTGAGCGCCTTCATGAACGCCGTCACCTGGTCCACCTGCTCGTCGGTGAACACCACGCCATTCAGCAGCGTATCACGCGTCGCCAGGATGTCTTCTGCATTCGCCTGCAAGGTGCCCTGCAGGTCGGGATCGAGCGACGAGACGCTGAAGTTCCGGAGCTTCAGGTCCGACTCGCTGTAGTGATCCACGAAGACGCGGAGGTCGGTGTACGCGCCGTCGTGGCCATAGGGCGCCGTGAGTTCCACGTTGCGAAGCGCCGGCGTGCGGAACGCGTACTTGTCGGCCGGATTGCTGGTGACATTCATGCGGCCGAAATCGTCGGTGCCGTTGCCGTTGCCCGGCCCGATCTGCGCCACCGCCACGTTGTGGAACTTGTTGTCGGTGAGCGCGGGACCATTGTGACAGACCGAGCACTTGGCCTTGAGGAAATTCTCCGCACCCTTGAGCTCCGTGAGCGTCAGCGCGCGGTCATCGCCATCGAGGAACTTGTCCCAGGGCGAGCCATTCGACCCGAAGTCGGCGGCGAGGAACCCACCGATGGCATTGCTCGCATAGGCGATGTTCATGGCGTCAAAGCTCACGCCGGGATACGCATCCTCGAACATCTCGCGATACTCGGGAATGGCGCCGAGGCGTGCCATGATCGCGCCCCAGGCACCGGTGTTGTCGGCGTCGGCGAAATTGGCCAGCTCGTTGCTGCCGCTGTCGCCCCGCATCTCCGCGCGTGACAGCAGGGGGAAGAGCGGCTGCGCTGAGAGCGTACCGAACTCGAAGACCGCGGTCATCGCGGGCGTGAGCTGTGCGCCAGCCGGCGTGTGGTACGCCCCGGCGACCTGCTCCACTCGGCCATCGAAAAACAGCGGGCCGATGGCGGTCAGGTTGAACGCCGCGGGCGCATTGCGGCCAATCACCGAACCATCGCGCTCCGGACCAAGTCCCGTACCGCCGACACCAATGGAAAGGCTCCGGCCGTCGCCGGTGGCGAACTGGGGCAGGTGGCAGGTCATGCAGGAGACGTCATGATTGCCGCTCATGATCTTGTCGAACGCCAGCGCCTGGCCCAGCTTGACCAGCGCCGGCCGCACCCGGGGGGCGGGATCGAGCGGGGTGACCTGCTTCTCCTGGGCCAGCTGCCGCACGGCCTGGATCAGCGAGTCCGTGGCCGCATCGATCGGCGGGCCCTGGCTGTCGCCGCACGCTGCGAGTACCAGGGCAAGTGCCGCCATGCCAAGGTTTGCATGCCTGCGCATCGCGTTCATGGTCCGGTCCTTCCGTGGGGGTCCAACGTGACAGTCCCGTAGTTAGTGAAAGCGGAATTTCCGGAGAAAAGGCGTCACGGAAAGGCGGGAAGACGGGAAGTGATGGGCGGGATGGACGCGGAATGCGGATCGCTCAGGCATCAGTCCGAAGGCCACCCGA
>DASSHL010000400.1:0-4141 GCA_035692845.1 Gemmatimonadales bacterium | reverse complement strand
ACATGCGCCGAGGGATATCCCTCGGCGGGACTGGCCCGGTCGGGGCGCCCCGCGTACCGAAGCGTAACGCCATCCCGCAGCAGGCTGCGAAGGTATGGCTCCGCGTACCGCCAGGCACCCATGTTCCGCGGCTCCTCCTGGGTCCAGACGATTTCCGCCAGCTTCGGGTACCGCTCCAGCACGGTCTTGAGCTCCTGGTCCGGGAAGGGATAGAGCTGTTCCACTCGCACGATGGCCGGCGAGCTTTCGCCCATCTCGTTGGAGGCGGTCAGCAGGTCGTAATACACCTTGCCGCTGCAGAGCACCACCCGCGTCACGCCCGCCGCCCGCCCGCTCGCGCGCGTGTCATCGATGACCGGCTGGAACTCGCCGTCGGTCAGGTCCCGGAGATGCGACGCGGCCGCCGGCAGGCGCAGGAGGCTCTTGGGCGTCATCACGATGAGCGGGCGGATCCGGTCACGCTTGGCCTGCCGGCGCAGCAGGTGGAAGTACTGCGCCGGCGTGCTGCAGTTGGCGATCCGCATGTTGTTTTCCGCGGCAAGCTGAAGGAATCGCTCCAGGCGGGCGCTGGAATGCTCGGGTCCCTGTCCCTCATAGCCGTGCGGAAGCAGCAGTGTGAGCCGGGTGGTCTGGCCCCACTTGGCGAGCCCCGCCGCCATGAACTGGTCGAGTATGACCTGTGCGCTGTTCACGAAGTCGCCGAACTGGGCTTCCCACACGACCATGGCCTCGGGCGCAGCCACACTGTAGCCATACTCGAACCCGACGGCCGCGAGCTCCGAGAGCGGGCTGTTGTGCAGCTCCATCGGCGCGAGCGCGCCGGGCAACCGGGTGATCGGCGCGTACTCCGCACCCGTATTCACGTCATGCAGCACGAGGTGCCGCTGGCTGAAGGTCCCGCGCTCGGTATCCTGCCCCGTGAGCCGGAGCGGAATTCCTTCCACCAGCAGTGATGCGAACGCCAGCTCTTCGGCGTGAGCCCAGTCGATGCCGCCGTCGTCGCCCATGGTGGCGCGGCGCCGCTCGAGCTGCCGCGCGAGCTTGGGGTTCACCGCAAATCCTTCAGGCCAGCTCAGGAGCGCGTCATTGAGCGCCACCAGCGTTGCAGCTGGTACGGCGGTGTCTACCCGTGTGGCCGGGTTGCCGCGGCGCTCCACGGATTCCGGTGCTACCTGCTGCGAGCCAGCGCGGCCCTTGAACGCCTGCTGGGCATTGGAAAGCCGCTCGTAGGCTGTCTCATACCGCGCCGAGGCGTCAGCCTCGGAAATCAGCCCCTCCTGCACCAGCTGGGCGGCGTACTTCTGCCGCACCGTCGGGAGCTGCTTGATGCGCTCGTACATCAGCGGCTGCGTGTACGCCGGCTCATCAGCCTCGTTATGGCCATGGCGCCGGTATCCAACCAGATCCACGACTGCGTCCTGCGCGAACGTTTCGCGGTACGCCATCGCAAAGCGGGCGGCGGCGAGGCATGCTTCGGGATCGTCCGCATTCACGTGGACGATCGGCACGTCAAAGCCCTTGGCGAGGTCGCTGGCGTAGCGGGTGGAGCGAGCATCGCGGATGTCGGTGGTGAAGCCGACCTGATTGTTGGCGATGACGTGGAGCGTGCCGCCCACCGTATAACCGGGAAGTACGCCAAGGTTGAACGTCTCGGCGACCACGCCCTGGCCGGCAAACGCGGCATCGCCGTGAATGACGATCGGCAATGCGGCGTCCTTGTCGCGCCGGGCTTCCTGGCCCCGCCGCTGGGTCTGGCGCGCCCGCGCCCGGCCCACCACCACCGGGCCGACATACTCCAGGTGGCTCGGATTGGGGGAGAGCGTGACGGTAACCGCCTTGCCCGCAGTGGTCGGATAAGCCCCTTCGGCGCCGTGGTGATACTTGACGTCCCCGGTGCCCAGTTCGCCCTCGTCGTCCGCGCCCAGGGCGCGCTTGTTCCCCTCGAATTCGGCGAAGATTGTCTCGTAGGGGCGCCGCACCGTGTGCGCCAGCACGTTGAGCCGGCCACGGTGCGCCATGCCGAGGTCCACTTCCTGTGCGCCCACGGCAGCGGCCTGGTTGATCCACAGGTCGAGCATGGGCACCATCATGTCGAGGCCTTCGATGGAGAAGCGCTTCTGCCCGAGATACGCCTTCTGCAGGAACTGCTCGAAGGCCTCGACCTCGATCAGGCGATCCAGCAGCGCCAGCTTTTCCTGGGTGCCCAGCGCCTCTCGGAATGCGCCGGACTCGATGCGCTCGCGCAGCCAGACCCGCTCTTCATGGCTTGCGATGTGTTCGATCTCGTAAGCGATGTTGCCGCAGTAGGCGGCCTGGAGATGCGGCAGCGCCTCGAGCAGCGACTGGCCCGGCACCTTGATCCGCAGCACGTCGGACGGGATCCTCGCCATGACCTCGGGCGTGAGGCCCAGTGAGGCGGGATCCAGCGAAGGATCGCCAGCTGGCTCGCTGCCAAGCGGGTCGAGATGCGCCGCGAGATGACCGTGGGTTCGGAACGCCTTGACCAGCGCCATGGCGGCGGCGACGTGGCGCATTTCGGTCGAGGCGGTCGAGGCGGTCGAGGCGGTCGAGGCGGTCGAGGCGGTCGAGAGATCGAGCGGTCGAGGCGTCGAGGCGGTCGAGGCGGTCGAGGGGGAATAGGGCAGGTTCAGGCCCGCGAAGACCGACTCGTAATAACCTTCCGCACCCTGCAGCATCCCATCCACCGTCGCCAGGAACTGCCCGCTCTCGGCGCCCTGGATGATGCGATGATCATAGGTGCTGGTCATCGTCATCACCTTGCTGAGACCGAGCTGCTGCACCGTGGCCGGCGGTGTGGCGCTGAATTCCGGCGGGTACGCAATGGCGCCGACGGCGATGATCGTTCCCTGGCTCGCCATGAGCCGGGGTACGGATGCCACCGTGCCGAGGCCGCCGGGGTTCGTGAGAGTCACGGTGCCGCCGGCAAAATCATCGGGCATCAGGCGATTGTGGCGCGACTTGTCCACCAGCGCTTCGTAGGCCGCGTGGAACTGGCCGAAGTCCATGCCTTCCGCATGCTTGATGACGGGGACCACCAGGCCGCGTGAACCATCCTTGCGCGTCACGTCCACGGCGAGGCCAAGGTTGATGCCGTCAGGCACGACACGATGCGGCGCGTCATTCTCCACGGCCAGGAAGTGGCCCATCACCGGGTGCTGCCGCACACCCTGCACCAGGGCCCACGCGATGAGGTGGGTAAAGGAAATCTTTTCGTCGCGCCCCGCCGCCTTGAGGGCGGCGTTCAGCGATTTGCGCTCTGCCTCGAGGCGCGCCACCGGCAGTTCCCGGAAGGTGGTGGCGGTCGGCACGGTCAGGCTCTCGTTCATGTTCTGCACGAGACGCAGCGCGGGACCCTTTATCTCGAGGCGATCAGGGCGAGCGGGACTGGAAGGGCGAGCAAGTTCCGCCGGCTGGGAGGCCGGCGCCGCGGCGGGCGCGTGGGCACCATTTTGCGCGGCCGGCTGCTCGCCCACCACGCCACTCTCGAACAATTGCCGCCACTCCGGACCCACCGAGGCGGGGTCTCGCAGATAATCCTCGTACAACGACTGAGCGAAGCCTGCGTTGGCGGTGGCAAAGACGTTCAGATCCACGACTGCTCCTGCGCACCCGTAAGTGGCCAATCGAGACGGAACCCCTGTGATAGCAGAAAGATAACGTCTCTTGCCGAGGCGTGCTCCACGCACCAAGATTGAGCACCCCTGACCAGCGCGGCATGCATGAGAGCACTTGACGTCCGGCGTGGAATCCTCCTGTTGACAATGCTGGCGGCAGCTTGCGGACGCCGACCCGAGACGGCCACCATCGGGCTCGCCTACGCGCCGGGCTGGCGCAACATCGACGCCGCCCGGCTCGCCGTGAATGACCTGGATGCCGCCTACCACGAGCACGTCATCCAGCTGCTGCTGGATTCCACCCTTGTGGGCGACAGTGCCCAGGTGGAGGTCCGTCGCGCCGAGCGCCTCGTGGCCGATCCCAACGTCATGACCGTCATCGGGCCAAGCAACAGCCGGGGCGCGCTGGCGGCGGCGCCCATCTACAACGCCGCAGGGGTCACCCAGATCAATCCGCAGGCCACCAGCCACCTGCTCGCCAGTCTCGACGGCCGCACGCTGAGCCT
>DASSHL010000399.1:0-2507 GCA_035692845.1 Gemmatimonadales bacterium | reverse complement strand
GGCGATGAATGCGTGATCGGTGGCCGGATCGAGGCGGGTGCCGGGCTCCAGCACGATCATCGGTGCGTACAGCCCGGAACTCAACTGCTCGATGTCGTCGAGATGCGCGTGGTAGATGAACGTCCCGGCACGCGGCGCCAGCAGCCGGGCGGCGAACGATTTTCCTGCCGGGATCTCTGGCGCCCGGTGCGAACCGGCGCCACTCCATCCCGCCACTCCATCCGAATAGCTGTCGTCCAGTTCCAGCCCATGCCAGTGTACGGCGGTCGCTTCCCGGAGCCGGTTCACCACGGTGACGGTGGTGGGTACCCCGCGGGTCAGCACCAGGATGTCACTGGTTCTCGGCAGCGAATCGGGCGCGGGGACGCGCCCGCCGGACTCCACGATGTATTCACGAGTGCGCAACGCGTGCCCACGCTGCGGCCCCTCGTCAACATAGAGCAGGGCGCTGTCGCGGGCCGGGGCCATGGTGGCCGTGACTCTGGGCCGCGCCGTGATTCCAAGGACGAGCCCCACCATGTGATTGGCCATGCCTCCGGGGTGGGCGGGCCACTCGAGGGCATTCTCTGGTGCGATATGGAAGGCCAGATGACAGTGGAACAGCCAGTTGCCCGGATTGGGCGCTGCCCACGTCATGCGCATGGTGCTGAAGGGCTTCATCTGCTCGGTGACCAGCCATTCCCGACGATCGGGCGCGAAGGCGGTATCGGCGCCGGGTCCACCTTTGGCATCCAGCCGGAAGTAGAACCCATGCATGTGCATCGGATGCCCGCGCACGGTGGCGTTGAGGAATCGCCATTGAACGGTATCGCCTACCCAGGTCTCGAGGCGCTCGGTCCAGGGCCAGGTCCGTCCGTTGATGGCCAGCACGTTGTGGCCGCCGAGTGCCGACGTGTCGACCTGACTCCAGATGTTCATCACGAACACGCGATCCGGCGCATGGCTGGCTGCGGAGTCCACCACCAGCGCGCCGGCCAGCTGCTGCTGCTCGGTGCTGTCCGGGTTCACGTTCCCCGGCGTGGCGCTGTAGATGTAGGTGCCGGGCGCGCCTGCCTCGAAGACGAAAGTGCGCGTGGCGCCGGCCGGCACCGGTTCGGGTGCGAGGCTGTCCAGGGGATGCTGTGCCAATCCCACGACTTGAAGCGTTGAATCCGGGAGAGCGCTGCGAAGGCTGACGCGCAGCACCGTTCTGGCTGGCACCCGGATGAGCGGCGCGGGGACCTGCGGCGCCTTGCCCTCTTCCGCGAACACCGGGACGTCCACGAAGGGACCGCCGGGCCGCTCGGGATACCAGCGCGCCATCGTGACGACAAGCCGGAGCGTCAGCGTGTCATGCCGCAGCGTGCCGGCAGGTACCCGGTTGTCATTGGGGTGAACCAGCGGCAGCGGCCGGGCAGCTGGCGCAGCCGTCATCAGCAGGGAAACAGCAGCAAGTGCGAACGCAACGCGGTGGGTCAGCATGGCTAACCTGGGCAACGCCCGATGGAGGACATCACGATCACACGAAAGCGCGAAAGCACACCAGCACCCTGCCATACTGCCTAGGTGCCGTGCGTCATCTCATCGAGTTGGTCCAGGATTTCCTGCCGCGCCGGTTCGGGCATGGCCGCCACCTCGAACCCATTCCGGGCCACACGGGCAAGCTGAGGTGAGGTGAACCGGAGCGACCCTGCAAGATACAGGTATTCGTCGCTCAGTGTGCCGCCGAAGCAGAACGGATCGTCGGTGCTCACCGTGCAGCGGACGCCGGCATCGAGCAGGCGGCCGATCGGATGTGCCTCGTACGACGGCACCACGCCGAGCTTTACGTTGCTGGTGATGCAGACGTCGCAGGTCACGTCGCGCTCGAGCAGCAGGTCCACCACCGCGGGATCCTCGATGGCCCGGATGCCATGTTGCACCCGTCGGACGTCCAGTTGCTCGACCACTTCACGCACGCGCTCGGGCCCGGTCAGTTCTCCAGCATGGGCCTTGGTGACCTTGCCGGCTTCGGCGACGCGGCGCCAGACTGGCGCGGTCCAGGCTTCCAGCGGCCAGCTCTCCACGCCGTGCAGATCCACGCCGGCCAGATGGTCCCAGGTGTGGAGTGAGTCGATCACCGGCGCCAGCCGTGGCGTATAATCGATGCGGCGCATCGCGGCGAAGACGCGCACAATCATCCCATCGGGGGCTGCCGAGCGGATGGCGTCGAGAATATCCCGTCCGTCTGCGCGGATGAACTGCGTGATGGGGAGGTGGAAGCTGGTCTCCACGTAGCGCACATTCTGCGCAGCGAGCCCCTCGAATACAAGACGCGCCGCCTCGTGATAACGCTCGGGCGAGGTGAACCAGAGCGCGGCGTTTTCGAGGAGCCCGGCTTCGAACGTGGCGAAATCCGGATAGCGGAACTCCGGCGCCCACCAGGCAGGCGGGCCGTCCGTGAACCGGTCGGGCGCAACTTGCCGCAGCAGCGCGAGCGGCAGCGCCCCTTCGATATGGAGGTGGGTCTCCGTCTTCGGGAGCCGGGC